>JAKAVX010000760.1 GCA_021827465.1 Deltaproteobacteria bacterium
TTTCGGAGCGCAATTCCATAAGGAGATCCCAGACCGCGTGGCGGCTCTGCGGGTCGAGCCCGGTCGTGGGTTCGTCGAGGAACAGAACCTGCGGCGAATGGATAAGCCCGCGCGCGATCTCGAGCCGCCGCCGCATCCCGCCCGAGTAGGTCGCCACCAGGTCGCCAGAGCGCTCGGTGAGCTTGACCATGTCGAGCAAGCGCCGAGCGCGCTTATGCCGTTCCGCGCGTGGCACGCCATAGAAGGCTCCATAGATATCGATATTTTCCCACCCGGTGAGGTCAAGGTCCGATGTAAGAGCCTGGGGGATTACGCCGATCTTCTGCCGGACGCGGCGCGGATGACGCGAAACGTTCTCACCAGCCACGATTGCGTTTCCGCTAGTGGGCGGAAGTAACGTCGTCAACATCCTGACCAGCGTGGTCTTGCCCGCGCCATTGGGTCCGAGCAAACCGAACACCTCGCCGCGGCGCACCTCGAAGTTCACGCCTTCAACGGCGGTGAAGCTACCGAAGCGCTTGGTCAGATTTTCGGTTTGAATCGCTGCTGACTCTGGTTCCATTCTCGTTTCGAGTACCGCGTAGGAAGGTGACTTCAGCGGTCATCCCAGGTTTTAAATCGCCGCTATCCTGCAACACCTGCACCTTGACGTAGAACGTACGAATATCCTGCCTGCCGCGACGGACGTCGTGTTCGGTTGCAAACTGCCCCTCTTGGCCGATTGCCATAACGCGTCCGCTAAACGTCAGCGGGGGATCGGTGGGCAGACGCACGCGTGCGGGTTTTCCGATGTAAAGCCATCCAAGGTCGGTCTCCTCGACATCGACGCGCGCCCAGATTGTCGACAAGTCGTCTACCGTCAGGATCGGCGTGCCCGGAGTGACCCATTCGCCGACCTCGAGGGCCTTATTGACGATTACGCCGTCGACGGGTGAGACGACCTTCGTGTCTTTCAACTGGTCTCGATAGAAATTGACGCTTGCACGCGCGCTCTCGACGGCGGCGACATCTTGCGCAACCGTTGTCTGGGCGTCGTCGCGTTCCTTTGCGGGTATGATGTGCTGCGCGAAGAGGGCGGTATCACGAGCCAGATCGCGCCGCGCTTCGGCAAGATCAGCCACAGCCTTTTGCAGGTTTGCTTCGGCCTGGCTAAGTTGATTGCGCAGGTCGATGTCCTCGATTTCGCAAACCACCTGCCCACGTTTAACCTGGTCGCCCTCTATGAGGCTGAGCCGCGTGATTCGTCCCGCGATTCGGCTCGTGATGTTGACTTCTGGAGCCTCAATAATGCCCACGGCGTCGATCTTGCTCCTATCGACTGGCGGCCAAATGTATTTGCTGCCAAACAGGTAGAAGCCCCAGCCGAGCGTAGCCAGGATCGCGATTGTGACGATTCGACGGATAATTTTCCGGATCATTGGTGGGCTAACTGTGAGAATTCCGGCGGCGCCCGTTGCAGTGGATGTCGGGGCTCAACGCCTGCAGCATCATCCTGCTGAATTCGGTGGCAACCTCTTCGATCGGCCGGCGCGCCTCATATTGGAGCATCACCGAGCGCAGGCCGCCGAGAATTGCATGGGTTGCGAGAGCCGGATCGCCGGTACGAAACGCTCCCGTGCGCATCCCTTCTTCGACCAGCGCGGTAAAAAAGCGCACCCCGCGATCACGCCAATCCTGAATCAGTCGGTTGCGCGCTTGCGCCATGCGTGGCTCTTCTGTCGCCAACAGGCGCAAGAGGTCGCGGCGTTCGTTATAGAACTGAATTGACAGAGCGATCGCACGGCGCAAGCGCTCCTTTACGGGAGAATTAGGATTGACGGTCGAAGCGTATGCACGTGCGATCGTCTCCAGGCCGTCGCTCAGTATCTCAAGATACAAATCTTCTTTCGATTGGAAATAAAGATAGAGCGTTCCTTTAGCGACCCCGGCTGCTTCGGCAACGCGGTCCATCGTGACGGCCTGATACGGTTCGTACGCAAAAAGGCGCAATCCGCATCCGAGGATTCGCTCGCGTTTGGAGATCCTCGACCCTTGCGGGGATGCGCTGAGCGGAGCTGCGGAGATGCGCTCTGGAGTCTCGTGGTCGCGCTTCATAAACTGACCGGTCAGTCATTTCATTCTGGTCCGCCAAGGGAAATGAGTCAACGCCGCCCATCCCGCCAAATCAGAAAACGCGAAAAGACAAAGCCCGGGCCGCCTCTACGACGGTCCGGGCTTCGCTTGTCGCGCTCGCGCCTGAGTCGAAAGCCGAGCGGCGCGCGCTCGGGTCCGCGCTGTGTGCGCTACGGGCAGGAGACGTACAGATGGAACGACTCGTCGGTTGGCGCAATGGCTGTGGTGTCCGGTGTGGAAGTCTGAACGAGGACGCCGCCCGTGCCATCGCTCGAAACACCGATGAATCCAACCGGTGAAGGGCTCGACCCAGTGTCGCCGAGAGTCGCTACATAAGCGCAATCGGCCACCGACTTCACGGTCGTTTGGCTGCCGTCGGTATAGAACACCACGTCGTAAACACCAGTCCCGGTAATGGTGGCTTTAACGGATCCCGAAGCGCCGC
>JAKAVX010000761.1 GCA_021827465.1 Deltaproteobacteria bacterium
GCCATCGCCAGCGCCTGCTCGTTGGGCGGAAAGGTCTCCATCAGGATCGCCTGCGAGAGCGGCTGCAACGCGGCGCCGGCAATCCCCTGCAGGAAGCGGAACGCGACCATCTGGTTGAGCGATTGGGCCGCGCCGCACATTGCGGAAGAGATCACGAAGGTCGTGATCGAAATCAAAAAGTAGCGCTTGCGGCCGAATTGTCCGGCGATCCATCCGGTGGTCGGAATCATGATTCCGGCCGCGACCAGATAGGTCGTCACCACCCAGGTGATTTCGTCAACCGTGGCGGAAAAACTGCCCTGCATATGCGGCAGGGCGACATTGACGATCGAGCTGTCGAGAACTTCGAGGATGGTGCAAAGGATCACCGACGCGGCGACGATCCATTTGAGTGCGGATTCGCCCGCACGATGTTCCGCGGGTTGCGCGGCTGTGGCAGCGGTGGCGCCAGCCTCCATTATGTATGTTCGCGGCGCCGTATTGACCGTCGCGAAGTTTCACGCGGCCGCGGCGGCGAAGCCTCCTTGAAGCGGTCGAAACGCTATATCGGCAAGCCGACGCCAAGCCTGGCCGGGCGATGCGGCTGCGCTTGCGCGACCGCGATGGCGGGAACGCCGCCTCGGCCGGCATCAGCCGGTATTGCCGTGCGCCAGACTAACATGCGCGGTCGCACAGTCAACGGCGGCTGAGCGCCGGGCGGACTCGATTGGAAGCGGTCCGTGGCGGATTTCGAGCGACGCGGCGAAAATCCGGGCGTGGCGAATCAGCCGCGATTCGCGCGGGCCGCAAGCGCGGGATCGGTTGACGCCGCAACTCCGCCCAAGTGTGCGGCTGAGTGAAACGCCGCCGGTTGCGTCCGCAAGCGGTTCTGCCGCAGCGTCATCACCGTCAGCGCGAAGGTAAAAACGATCAGGGAGAGCACCAGCAGCCTGAGCTGCTCGTGCTCGCGTTCGAGAATTTCACGAATCCGCTTCATCCGATAAACTTCAGCACCGATAATACGTTCATTTGCGGCCGGTCTTTGGCGCCGGGCGGATGGCGTCCGAGGCCTTTCGGCTGGCAGCTTACTTCCTCTGGAGCGAATTCCATGCCTATCATTTCAAAAATGATAAATAAGGCCATAAGCGCCTAATTTTGTTTTCGACAAGTTTTTTCATCATATTTTCGTTGCGGATGCGCCACTTTTATGGCTCAGTGGCAAATTATTGACGCGAACCGATTGATCGGTCGCGATGCGCCAGCCGTAGGCTTCACGAAAGCTGTCGGCCCGATTTTTGCTCTTGGCGCCACGCCAGTACGCCCCGTCAAAATGTGGCAATAACGCAACTACGTCGCTTTCGCGCAACAAAACTTCGATTTATGTTCGCTCCAGCGCCACAACCTGGTTATCGATGGCGATCGGCGAATTGTCGCCTGCGACGGCAATTGGCGACTTCAGCCATAATGAGCTAATTCAGCCATGAGGCCATTCTCAGCCACCGGTTCTCCGCGTTCGTGAACGGCGGCGCGAGCCCGTCTACGCTTTAACGTGACCAAGTCGTCTGAACGGCATTTTGGATCGCTTCTTGCCCCTTGGGTCTCCGCTCTATCGAAGGATTGGGGGAATCCGCGATGAATCTCAAGCTCGAAGAACTAAGACGACGACTGCTTGAACCAACGGGCAACGCGCAAAACCCGAACAGTTCGGTATATAAGCGCAGCTCCGCCGAGCTATATGCCGCCAATCAACGCGTTAGCGAGACCAAGGAAGCCGACTGGGTGATGTCCGAAGAGTCCGCCGGAGCCTCGCGCGAACAGCCGATATACGAGCCGATCATCGCGCCGACGCTCGACGGCAAACCCGCCGCGGCCGCCAATCCTGGCGCCGTTGGAATCCGCGAAGCGGTCGTGCGCTACGCGGAGAAGGCGGGAGCGCTGCCGAACCCCGGAGACGGATCGATGGGCGGCGACAATCAATATCAGGTGGCCCAGGCGGTCGCCAAAGCGTTCGAGCAAATCCGATCGTTCGAGGAGCGTTTCGCCGAATTGACCCGCACCTTCGAGCCGATCGACGGGCTTGGGCAGTCGGCGGCGAAATCCCTGGCGCCGCTGGCGACGTTCCGCGATCAGCTCACCCGGCTGGCGCGCACGTTCGAGCCGATGCGCGCGTTTCAGGCGCAACTCGCCGAGCTCGCCCAGAGTATGGAGGCAATGCAGGGGCTACAGTATCAGCTCGCGCTGCTTTCGGACGCGTTCGCGGTCAATCTGCGCCAGGCGTCAAACGCAATCCAGCCGGCGATTGAATTCCGCGCGATGCTGCTCAAGCTGGCCGCCAGCTTCGATTCAGCGGCCGAACTACAGGCCAGCTTCGCCGAATTGGCGACCGTCTTTCACACCGACCGTCTGACGATCACGCCGCCAGGGGAATCCGCCACCGCAAACCGCCTCGATGCTTAATCGCGCGGCGCCAACCGCGCCGCGCGGCGGCCGGGCGAACGCCGGCGCGCAAGCACGGCGTTCGCGACAGGTGCGGCGGCGGCGCCTACCGGCTGATTGCGCCGGACGCCGCGGGCCGA
>JAKAVX010000762.1 GCA_021827465.1 Deltaproteobacteria bacterium
TTTTGCTTGCGATGGAACGCGGCTACACAGTCGGAGAATACTTGAGTCTTGTCGAGCGGCTGCGCGCGGCGATTCCGGCACTAGCGCTTTCAACCGATATCATTGTCGGTTTTAACGGCGAGGATGAGACAGATTTCCGCGCCACGCTCGAGCTGATGGCAGCGGTGGGTTATGACTCCGCTTTCAGCTTCAAGTACTCGCCGCGCGCGCACACCCGTGCCTTCAAGCTTGGTGACACGGTTAGCGAAGAAGAGAAGGGTCGGCGGTTGGCCAAGGTTATTGCGCAACAGGAGAGAATCTCGTTGGAGCGTAACCGTGGCTTGGCTGGTGAGCGTTTCACGGTGCTGGTTGAGGGCCCGGCGCGGCGCGGAAACGGGATGATGGCCGGCAAGACACCGCAATTCAAAACCGCAGTGTTTCCAGCCGCAGGTTCCATCAAGCCCGGCGATATCGTGACGGTGCGCGTGGAGTCGGCAACCGCGCATACACTGCACTGCGCGCTGGCATAAGCTGACCGATGGAAGCCCGCTAACCTCAGAGCAGCGATCTTCTCTATATCAGCGATCTCCCCTGGGCACCGTCAACCGGGAGGCACGCGCCCGTTATCCAGCTTGCCCGCGGCGATGCCAGGCATACTACCGCATAGGCCACTTCCTCCGGACGGCCCAGCCGGCCAGCCGGGAATTCGTGACCGAGGAAGTCCTTCTCGAACGCCGGATTGGCCTTGAACGCGTTCTCCCAGGTGCCGCCCGGATAAAGGATCGATCCCGGCGCCACTGTGTTGACGCGGATGGTCTTAGGCGCCAGCTCCCGCGCGAGCATCTTGGTGAACGAGATCATCGCAGCCTTCGAAGCATTGTAGGTCAGCGGGCCGCCCGCCTCGCGCCCGTAAATCGAGCTGATGTTGATAATCGCGCCGCCGCCGCGCTTCTCCATCAGCGGCGCGCATAGCCGCGCGAGCTGCACTGCCGAGAAGAAGTTTAACTGGAACGCAGCCAGCCAGGCCGTCTCATCGAGCTCTCCCAGCGCCCCCATCCGCGCGCCGCCCGCATTGTTGACCAGCACGTCGACGCCACCGAAGCGCTTGACCGTCCCCTCGACCCATCGCGCCGCCGCCGCGCTGTCCGTCACGTCGACGGCCTCTGCTGCGACCTCATATTTTTTGGCGCGCAACTCGCCTGCCGCCTTCTGCAGCGCCTCGGCTCCCCGCGCGCAGAGGCTTAGCCGCGCACCCTCGGCGCCCAGCGCCTCGGCCATCGCGCGTCCCAGTCCACGGCTGGCGCCGGTTATCATCACCACTTTGCCTCCAAGTCCCAGATCCATCGCCTACTCCTTGTGCGCCGGGATTAGCCGGCAAGGGGTTGTGAATGAAAAAGTCATACGTTGAAGGCCGCAACCCAAGGTTCTCATACACACGGCCTGTCTGCGTCGTCGCAGTTGGCTTCCGACACTGTCAACTCTTTTTCGGAAACCCGCCCCTGTCAACGCGCAAATTCCACTGCGCAATCGTCAAATGGCGTCCGTGTGCGGACGCAATTGCCGACACGCTCATCTACTGCCCACGCATCCAGGGCGGACCGAGCCGCGCTATCGTCTGATACACGGGACAGCTCTCGACATGCGCGCCCGGCAAATAGCCCGTGCTGATGAGAAACTCGCCGGTTATCTCGCCGCCCGTGAACACGAAGGTTCGCTTGAAAAGCTTCACCCAGTCTGTCTTTTCGAGCCGATGATTGGCGTCCAGCCATCGTGCAAACCCGCCGTCGCTCTCACGCAGCCTGATGATTCGCTGCGCATTCTCGATCGCCGCCTCGATCTTGAGCCGGTTACGCACGATTCCGGCGTCGGCCAGCAAACGCGTTAGCTCGGGCCGCCCGTATGAGGCGACCCGGTCGACGTCAAAGCCGTCGAAGGCCTTAAAAAAAGCCTCGCGCTTGCGCAGGACGATCAGCCATGAGAGCCCGGCCTGGTTGATCTCGAGCACCAGACGTTCAAACAGCTTGCGCTCGGCTCGAGTGGGAAAGCCGTATTCGCGATCGTGATAGGGCCCGTGAAACGGATGGCCCGGCGCGGTTTCGCAGTAGCTCATCCCGGACTGGCTCCTGCCCTCCGATGCTGCTTGAAACGCTGCGCGTGCATGGCGCTACAATCAGAGGGGCTTGTGAGCGGGGAGATCACCGATGGAAACGATTGTGAGCGATATTCGCACATGGGCGTGGTTCTCCGCGCCCCACGGTTACAACTTCAACGGATACCTGATTGCCCATTCGCAAGGGAATATCTGCGTCGATCCGGTCGAGGCAAGCGCCGTCGACCTCGAAGAGATTGTTCGCGCCCAGCCCACGCGCATCCTGCTTACCAATCGCAACCACGTGCGCGCGGCCAATCTCGTGCGCGAACGCACCGGCGCCCGGGTCGCAATTCATCCCGCCGATGCGCCCCATGCGCTCGGCCAGAAGGCTGTTATCGACGACGAACTTCACGTCGGCGAGCGCGTCGGCCCCTTGACCGTCGTCGCTGTCCCTGGCAAATCGCCGGGCGAGGTCGCGCTG
>JAKAVX010000763.1 GCA_021827465.1 Deltaproteobacteria bacterium
GGAGCTGAACGGGATCGAACCGTCGACCTCCTGAATGCCATTCAGGCGCTCTCCCAAACTGAGCTACAGCCCCACCGTTCGGAAGGATTTTTCAGCTAATCTCATGAGAGCCCCTGAGTCAATCCGACCTGCCTGAAGCGCCGGGACGAGCCGCGGAACCGCGGGTATCGGCCCGCGTTCAGCACCCCCTCCCGGCCTTCCCCCCGCAACCAAATGCGGGGGCGGGAGAAAGAAAAGATGCTTCCTTTCCTTGAACCGGACGTGCGCGGTCATTCGCGCGCGGCACGTCCGAGCATCTCCTTTGCCGCGCGGCGGAATTTTTCGGTAATCTCCGCCCCGCCGAGCATCCGCCCTATCTCCTCGACCCGCTCGGCGTCCTCTAGTTGGCGCACCCGGCTTCGAGTCGAGCCGCGCCGTTCCTCCTTTTCGACCATGAAATGACGGTCGGCGAAGGAGGCTATCTGCGGCAGATGGGTGACGCACAGGATCTGATGGAAGCGCGCGAGTTCCCTCAGCTTGCGGCCCACGATCTGCGCGATCTCGCCGCCGATTCCCGCGTCAACCTCGTCGAAGATCATCGTGGCGACGCCGCGGCGCTGCGCTTCGAGGCGCTTGAGCGCGAGCATCACGCGCGACAGCTCGCCGCCCGAGGCGATCCGCGCAAGCGGCATCGGGGGCTGCCCCAGGTTGGGCGAAAGATGGAACTCGACAGTGTCGCTCCCGGACGGCCCGAGCGCGACGCCGCCCACGTCGAAACCGCCCTCGCCCGCCTGAAGCGGCGCGAGCCGCGCCTCGAACACCGCGCTTCGCATCCCGAGCGTGCGAAGCTCGGCCTCCATCCTGCGCTTAAGCTCCGACGCGCCCGCCGTGCGCGCGGCGCCGAGTTCCTTTGCGGCGCCGGCCAGTTCGGCGAGCGCGCTTTCGAGTTCGGCCTCGGCGGCGGCCTTCGACTCGGCGACGCTTTCAACCTCGGCCAGCTCGGCGCGCGATTTTTCGAGCGTCAGGAGCGCTTCGTCGATACTGCCGCCGTACTTGCGCTTAAGCCGCGCCAGTTCCTGGAGGCGGTTTTCGACCTGTTCGAGGCGCGCAGGGTCGGCCTCGATTTTTCCGGCGTAGGCGGCGAGCGCGCGCGCGGCTTCCTCGAGGTTCGCGCGAGCGCCGTGCAGCATCTCAAGCGGCTCTGCCAGTTTCGCGTCGAGCGCCGCGGCTTCGGAGAGCAGTGCTTCGGCCCGCGCGATAATGTCAACCGCGGCGCCTTCCGCGCCGTAGAGCATCTCCTCGGACTCATGCGCCGCCGCGCCGAGGCGGGCCGCGTTGACGAGCACCGTGCGCTCGCTCATCAGCGCCTCGTCCTCGCCCGAAACGAGTTCCGCGCGTTCGAGTTCGGTTACGCGGAAGCGCGCGAGTTCGATTATGTTCGCGCGCTCGCGTTCAAGCCGCGCGAGTTCCTCGAGGCGGGCCTTGAGTTCATGGGCTCGCGCGTAAAGTTCGCGGTAGCGGGCGAGCGGCTTTTCCAAGCCCGCGTAGCGGTCGAGGATCGTCTCATGGCTTTCCGCGCGGAGCAGGGATTGCTGCTCGTGTTGGCCGTAAACCTGGACCAGCGCGCCGCCAAACCGCGAGAGGGTCTGCACTGTCGCGAGTTCGCCGTCGATGGTAACGCGCGAGCGCCCGCCTTCGGCGATAACGCGCCTGATAAGAAGCTCGGATTGTTCGGCGGGACGCGGCTCGGGCGAAAGCGCCGGGATTGCGGTTTCACCTTCGAGTTCGAACAGGCCCTCGATCACGGCCTCGCGCGTATCAGCGCGGACCAGCTCGGGTGAGGCGCGTCCGCCGAGCAGAAGGCCGAGCGCGCTCAGGATTATGGTCTTGCCCGCGCCGGTTTCGCCGGTAAGAACGTTGAGGCCCGGCCCGAATTCGAGCGCGGCTTCTTCGATAATCGCAAAATTGCGGATCCTGAGCTCGACGAGCATCGCGCCCGCCTCCCCCTAACCCCACCTGAGCTTATCGCGCCAGATTTCGAAGTACGCGTGAGTCGAGCGCACCAGCGCGACCGCATGCTTGCCGCGCCGGACACGGACCGTGTCGGCCTCGCTCAGTTTCTGCGAGTCCTGCCCGTCCATCGAGAGCACCGCGTCATGGTCCGAGACCGTCACCCGGACCTCGATTTCGAAGTTGTCGGGCAGAACGACGGGCCGGTTGGTAAGAGTATGCGGGCAAATCGGGGCAAGCAGGATTACGCCGAGCGTCGGGTAGATAATCGGGCCGCCCGCGCTCAGCGCGTAGGCCGTCGAGCCGGTCGGCGTCGCGACGATAAGCCCGTCGGCCCGGTAGGTGCAAAACGCCTTGCCGTCGGCCACGACCTCTAGCTGCATCATGCGCCCGAGCGGTCCCTTGTTGAGCACCACGTCGTTGAGCGCGCGCACCGGATGCGCGTTCGAGGACGAAGGCGCGCCCGGATGATCGACGGTGGCCTCGAGCGTGATGCGCCGGTCGACTTCGTATTTGCCGGCCATCACGCGGGCGAGCGTATCGTGGGCTTCCTTGAC
>JAKAVX010000764.1 GCA_021827465.1 Deltaproteobacteria bacterium
CTCATCGCAATCCTGAGCTTCCTGCTTATCTCGACGCTGATGTTGTGGCGGGTTCCGGGAGCGATACTGCTCGGCATTCTCGGCGCCGCGACGGTGGCTTTCGCCTCGGGCGTGGTAAGCGCGCCGCATCGATGGATAAGCCTTCCGCCCGACCCGTCGCCAATCGTGATGCATCTGGATATCGCGGGCGCACTCAGGCCGGGCTTCGCCGGCGTGACGCTCGCGATCTTCGTGATGGCGCTGATCGACACGATGGCCACGCTGGTCGGCGTGTCGGCGCAGGCGGCGCTGCTCGACGAGCGCGGGAATCTGCCGGAAATCGAGCGCCCGATGATCGCCGATTCGCTCTCGACCGTGTTTGCCGCGCTGATGGGCACGACGACCGCCGGAGCGTTCGTGGAATCGGCGGCGGGCATCGGCGTGGGAGGGAGGACCGGCTTCACCGCGATCGTGGTCGCGGCGCTGTTCGGCGTGTCGCTGTTCTTCGCGCCGGTTGTGACCGCGATTCCGGCGGTGGCTTACGGTCCCGCGCTTATCGTGGTTGGGTCGCTGATGATGGCGCCGATCGCGAAGATCGATTTCACCGATCCCACCGAATCGGTTCCGGCCTTCGCGGTGATCGCGCTGATGAGCTTCACCTACAATATCGGAGTGGGAATCACCGCGGGACTGGTGCTCTATCCGTTCTTCAAGGCAGTCGCGGGCCGCGCGCGCGAAGTGCGGCCGGGGCTGTGGATGCTCGCGGCGCTCTCGCTCCTGTTCTTCGCCTTCTATCCGTATCGTTAGCGGCGGCGCTTCGGGAACCGCGACGGTTCGCTCGCCGCCGCCGGCGCGGAATTCTACTCCAGGCCGTACTTGGAGATCTTCGCGTAAAGCTTCTTGCGGGAAATCTTCAGCAGCTTGGCGGCGCGAACCTTGTTGCCCTCGGTCGCCTCGAGCGCGCGCTTTATCAGGTCACGCTCAACCTGTTCGAAGGTGTAGATATCCGGTCTCGGCGGATCGTCCTCCGCCTCCGGCAGGAATTTCCCGGCTATCGAGCGCGGCAGGTCGCCGAGCTCGATGTACGGAGAACGGCCGAAAGTGAAGGCGCCTTCGATCGCGTTGGACAGCTCGCGCACGTTGCCCGGCCACGCGTAATGCATCATGGCGTTGAGCGCCGCCGAATCCACGCCGACAACGGGAGTCGGACGCCTCAGCCGCTGGTAGAAAATCGCGATGAAATGGTCGGCGAGCGGCGGCACGTCCTCGATCCGATCGCGCAGCGGCGGCACGCTTATGACGCCCGCCTGCAGGCGGTAGTAAAGGTCGCGGCGAAGTTGCCCCGCTTCCACGGCCTGTTCCGGATCGCGATTGGTCGACGCAACGAGCCTGACGTCGACCGCAATCTCCCTGGTCGAGCCGACCGGGCGCACGGTCCGCTCCTGGATTGCGCGCAAGAGCTTGGTCTGAGTCTCGGCGCCCATCTCGGTTACTTCATCGAGGAACAGCGTTCCGCCCTCGGCCGCGCGGAAAAGGCCGAGATAATCGTTGTTTGCCCCGCTGAATGCGCCGCGCTTGTAGCCGAACAGCTCGCTCTCGATCAGATCCCTGGGCAGCGCCGCGCAGTTGAGCGCGATGAACGGGGAGTCGGGATCGCCGCCGCACTCATGGATCGCGCGCGCGACCAGCTCCTTGCCCGAGCCGCTTTCACCCACGACGAGAATGGTCCCGCGCGCACGAGCCGCCGCCTCGATCCGTTCATAGAGACAACGCATCGCGGGACTGCGTCCGACGATTCCGTGAAAAAGCGTGCGCTGACTGGGCGGAAGCTGGGCGGCTTCGCGCTCGAGCTCGCTGATTCGCGTACCCGCCGCCGCCCATCGCGAGCGCCCGTAGGCCTCGATCAGCAGGATGATCCCGACGTGACAGATGCGGTCGAAGATCCGATAAGCATCCATCGTAAGCTCGGGATCGTTGGGAAAGACTTCGAGGGCAGCTTCCTCGAACAGCACGACATTGGCAATCAGCCCTCTTAGCGAGATCCCGCGATGCGCCAGCGTTTCCCCAACCTTGAGGCAATGCGCTGCGTATAGATCGAGGTTTCCCTCGCTCAGATCGCCCATCAACTCGCAAACCGGGCCGGCGAGCAGCTTTGAAAACTCCAGCTCCGAGCGGACGCGCTCCTCGCCAAAGTGCAAGGCGTAGAGGCGATACCAGTGCTCGATAACTTCCCGGCTCCGATCGCGTACACTTTCAAAGACGTGACGATGGGCTTCGAGGTCCTCATCCCACAGCAGATGGAAGTAAGGAGGTCTGCTGCGTCTGCCGGTCGAAACGGCACGCACCAAGCTCACTTGGAACTCCCCCGTGCATCAATTTTTCAGCCCGCCAAAATCGATCACCGCCCGCGCCACGCCACAACCCCACCGCTGCTCATGCGAAGCGGCGCCCTTAAAGACAGGCATCCGAAAAGTTATTCGCCTGTCGTGGACAATATTTACAACAGTTCGCCACGCAAAGCGACAACCTGCGACACTGCGCCTGCCTAAACAGCTATGACTGAGATC
>JAKAVX010000765.1 GCA_021827465.1 Deltaproteobacteria bacterium
GGCTGACCGAAGGCGACGATCTAAAACCGTCGATCGCCGTTTCGATCGACGGTGAGCTTGCCACGGGTGGTCACCTGGAGTCCGTAGCCCCGGAAAGTGAGATTCATTTTCTTCCCGCTATCGGCGGCGGCGCTTGAGCCGAGTTTATACAACGCAGCAGATTCGCCCGCCGCCATAACATCTATTAGTTTCAAAAAAGGTAATGCAGTCCTTCAAGTCTGATTCAGACAGAATGTCGGAATGAGGCCTCGAAGGCGTTTGCAACACGCCGGGACTTAAGTAGAATATTGTGGCTGGCCGGGGTTTGCCCCCCTTTTCCCGGTTGGCTATGGGCCGGACGGATGATTTCGTCTGGCCCTAATTTTCTCGTCCCGCGCTACCCGGGAATCCGCCGCGCAAATCTTACCGCATTCTTACGAGATTGCTACAGCTTCTTAACGAAGCCCGTCCTACGGCCCGCGACCGTCTCCACCGGATCGCGGTTTCCGACGCGACGCTGAGGCCTTCGCCAAAAGGACGCCCAGGAACTTTGCCGCATTATTAGTATCGGGCACGGCGCGTGCCGCACCATCTTTTCCGTGACGCTCCCGATCAGCATTTCCTTGGCGCTGGTCCGCCCGTGCGTTGACATCACGATGATGTCGATCCTGTTCTCGGCGGCGTACTGGCAAATCTTCGAGCGCCTGCATCGAATGCCCAAGAAATCGCGTGGCGCGAGAATTCGCTTGACGTTCTGGATCATCGCGGCCCTCCCCCGAATCGAGAGGCTCGATTAGCTGCTCGCCGCCTTAGCAAACCGCCCGCGGCTGTGTAATTATTCGCGCGCGCCCGCATCGAGCACCCGGGCAAAGGCTCGCCGCCAGGAGAACTGGAAGATGAAGGCTGCGGTATTTCACGGACCCCGCGACGTACGCGTCGAGAACGTTCCCGACCCCAAAATCAAATCGCCCACCGACGCGATCATCCGGATAACCCGCGCCGCAATCTGCGGCTCCGATCTCCATCCGTATCATGGCGTGATGCCGGTCGAGGCCGGCTTCGTGATTGGGCACGAGGGCGTCGGAATCGTCGAGGAAACCGGCCCGGCCGTGATCCGGCTCAAGAAGGGCCAGCGCGTGGTCGTCGCCGCTTGTCCCGCGTGCGGCAGTTGCTTCCATTGCCGGCGCGGACAGGTCTCGCAATGCTCCGAAACCGGCTCCGCGACGTTCGGCTTCGGGCGCAACTTCGCCGGGACGCTGGGCGAGGTCGGCGGCGCGCAGGCCGAGGCGATTTGCGTTCCGTTCGCCGACTACACCTGCTACGCGCTGCCCGAAAGCGTGGACGACGACCGCGCGGCCTTCCTCGCCGATATCCTGCCGACGGGATTCTTCGGCGCGCTCAACGGCGATATACGGCCGGGCGACACGGTCGCGGTTTTCGGATGCGGTCCGGTGGGGCTATGCGCGGTGATGGCGTCCGCGTTGTTCGGACCCGCGGAAGTGATCGCGGTTGACGGCCTGCCGTACCGGCGCGAGTTGGCGCGAAAGCTCGGCGCGACCGCGGTTGACGTCGCCGAGGCGAACCAGAAAATTCTCGACGCGACCAACGGGCGCGGCGCCGATGTATGTATCGAGGCGGTCGGCTCGGCGCCGCCGCTCGACGCGGCGTTTGCCAACGTGCGCGGGGGCGGAACGGTCTCGATGGTGGGCGTGCCGGCCGATCCGACCTACAACTTTCCAATCAGTATTGCCTTCATGCGCGACATCACGTTCCGGATCGGGCTTGCGAATATCCGGAGCAACATTCCGCATCTGGCGCGACTGATAGAAAAGGGCCGGCTCGATCCGCGGCCAATCGTGAGTCACGTGCTGCCGCTCTCCGAGACACCGCGCGGCTACCAGATTTTCGACGGCCACACCGAAGGCGCCGTCAAGGTGCTGCTGAAACCGTAAGGCGACACGCCTCGGGTCGCGCGGTTACGCTGTCCGCCAGAGCGTCGGATGGCCCCGTCATGCCGGTCGAGAAAGGGTCGCTGCGGCACCCGCTTGCCACCTGCTCCGCGATGGCGCAACCTGCAACCTCCCCGTTAGTTCGACTGGAGAACGCTCATGGCCGACGCCGCGCAATCCAACGCCGATCAGCTTGCCTTCTGGAACGGGCCGGGCGGCCATACCTGGGCCGCACGGCAGAAGCACACCGACATAACCTTGACGCCGGTCTCGGAGGCATTGCTCGCGCTTGCCGCACCGCGCGCCGGCGAACGGGTGCTGGACATCGGATGCGGCTGCGGCGCGACCACGCTGGAGTTTGCACGCGCCGTCGGCCCCGCCGGCCACGTAGCGGCGGTGGACATCTCCGCGCCGATGCTGGCCGAGGGAAAAGCGCGCGCCGAGGCCGCCGGCATCGCCAATGTCGATTGGATGCAGGCCGACGCCGCCACGGCGGCGCTGGACGGATTCGATTTGCTGACGTCGCGCTTCGGCGTGATGTTCTTCGGCGACCCGGTGGCGGCCTTCGCCCACATCCGCCGCGCGGCGAGCCCTGGCGCGCGGATGGCGTTCGTGTG
>JAKAVX010000766.1 GCA_021827465.1 Deltaproteobacteria bacterium
ATGTAAATGCGAATCCCGATCTATTTCGACGGCTCGGCACGGTCGATATGACGTTGGTCGTGAAGATCGATTACGACGATTCGAGCGACTGCTACGAAATCACTTTTTCCGGCTATCGTTGCACCGGAGTGCGCCAGCTGGCGAGCGTCGCCAACGCGGCCAAGGGAGCGGTGATCCTGTCGGGTCCGTACTCGGGATGGCGCGAGATGATTGACAATATCGTCGCGAACGGTCACGCCGATCTTGAACACACGCTTAATACTCTTACCCTCCTCGATACTCCGTTGCACATCGAAGCCGACAACCAACTCGACGCCGATCTCTTCTACCGCTATCAGCAGAACCTGCAGGAGTTCTTCGACGGCGCCGGTCGGTCGGAGTCGACCGCTGAGATGAGCACCGTGCACTGAGGAGCGCGTCGGGTGCCGCAACCTCGCAGCGGCGGCTATTTCGCGCCGGACGTCATTGAGTGTGCTAAAGCATTCAGTGATGTTCCGGCGCGTTTGCACTGGGCGTCGTGGCCGGCGTTGGCTGCATCGCGGCGGCGGCCTCGCTAGGCGCGGGAATATATTCAGGCGGAAAGCTCTGCCGCCGCCAGCTTAGGATCAACAAGGTTAGCGCGCGCGCGTCGTCGATCGGCATATTGTAGTCGGGCATCTGCGTCGTTGGAGTTATCCGGCTCGCGTGCATCAGGTGCTGTACGTTCCAGTTGAAAAACGTTTTTTGGCCCGCCACGCGCGAGAAGTCGTAGAGTTCCGGATTGCTATCGCCTTCGTATGTAAGCTCCGGGCCAGTGTTGCCGCCGCGTCCTTCGATACTGTGGCAAAGGATGCACTTGCGTTTGCGTAGCAAGGTCTTGCCGCGGTTGATCACGTCCATGCCGGGAGTTGCCTCATCGTGGCGATGGCAGAAATTGCACCGCATCTGCATCATCTGATCCATCGTCAATCCTTGGCTCGCGGCAAGCGCGGGCGTAAGCATTGGATCAATCCATCCAGGCCCGCCTATGTGGGCGGCATTGACAGTTGTCGCCCATCCTTGTCCACCGTGGCACGGAGTGCATCCGAACTTCTCGAACGGGTGCTTCGCGATCAGGTCACCTGCCGGATGAGGTGTGAGCGGCTGCGCTAGCGAAGGCGGCAGTATGGCGCTCCAGTCGTAGCCTAAGTGGCAGGTTATACAGCGGTCGGTCACGGCGATCTGGGGGATCCAGATTTGCTTGATTCCAAGGATAAACTTCCGTGCTTCCTCGCCTTTGCCGTAATGACCGAGGATCTCGGGGAATTCATGCTGATAAGGTCCCCATTCGGTCCGGTATTCGCGCCAGAAACCAATCGCGACCAACCCAAAGAACAGCAGCGACATCGCGACCAACCATCCGAAGTCGCGCGCTTCGTAAGAGTCCGGTGACGGCTTCAGTGGCTGTTCCATGGCTCAATGCGCGCGTCGCGCATGGTTACATCAGGGTTGGCATAGCGGGACGAGGCATGCCGGGCCAATAGAGGCGCCAGTACGGTCCGCGTAGAAATACCCCGACGAAGATCAGGATAATGATCGCGCCGGTGATCGCGGCAAAGACCAGGTTCTGACGATTCCGATTGCGCGCAAACCACAGACCTTCCGCTTCGCGCGGAGACTGATCCAGAAATGGCCACGCCGCCAAAATCGCAAGCAGGATTCCGGGAACTAGTATTCCACCGAGCAGGGCACCGCTGACCGTGTACGGTCCAAGGTGGATCGTAGTCGAGGCAACCAGCTCTTGTAGCCATACGAAGTACCATGGCGCTTTGGCGGGATTTGGGGTGACGGCGGGATTTGCTGGCCCCTCGAGCGGGGCGTTGAACAACAGCGCCGCCGCCAGCGTGGCGTTGAATACGATCAGAAATACCAGCATCATTCGCCGGATAAGATTGGGCGACGCCGCAACCTGATCGCGCTCCTCGAGCTGCATCGAGCTGCGCACCGCGACCGAAGTGCCCACCGTGACTCCGAACAGCGAGTAGCTCTTTGCCGCCGGCGTCTCGCGCGGGGTGGAAGTTCTTGCGTTTCGAAGCGGTTCGATCGCGGCGAGGCCTCCGTCCTTGCGCACCCGCCACATATGGTACCCAAACAGTATCCACGCGAAGACCGGCAGGAAGAACACGTGCATAACATAGAATCTGAGCAACGTTTGCTGTCCGATTTGATTTCCACCGAGAAGAATCAAAGCCAGCGTGTTGCCCACGATCGGCGCCTGCCGCGCGATTCCTGTGCCGACCGTGACTGCCCAGTAAGCGAGTTGGTCCCACGGCAGCAGATAGCCGGTGAACGAAAGCAGCAACGTAGCGAACAGAAGCGCGACTCCGACCAGCCAGTTCATTGCCCGCGGGCCGCGGTAAGCGCCCGTAAAGAACACCCGTGCCATATGAATAAAGACGACCGCGACCATCCCTTCGGCGGCCCATCGATGCTGATTGCGGAGCAGACGGCCGAAGCTGACCGCGTATTCGAGATCCTTGATGCTGCCGTAAGCGCGTTCGGTTGACGGCACATAGAAGAACATCAG
>JAKAVX010000767.1 GCA_021827465.1 Deltaproteobacteria bacterium
CAAGGCAGTCCCGAGTTGTGCGCATCGGTGCCGGTCGGCGCCACTGCCGCTCCGGCGGCCGGCCGGCAAGCGAGACGCGCATAAGTCGCGTCTTGAGGAGAGAGGTCATGGAGACCAAGGAAGTCGTCAGGGAGCATTACAGGAAACTGGCGCAGCGCGCAGCCGGCAAAGGCGCGTCATGCTGCGGGGGCGGGAAGAACAGCGCGTGCGGCGACCCGATAACGTCGAACCTTTACAGCATCGAGGAAATCGGCGGGCTTCCGCTCGAAGTGCTACAGGCGTCGCTCGGCTGCGGCAATCCGACCGCCGTTGCCGAGCTCAAGCCGGGCGAGGTTGTGCTGGACCTGGGCTCGGGTGGAGGAATCGACGTGCTGCTCTCGGCGCGCCGTGTGGGGCCAACGGGTAAGGCCTACGGTCTCGACATGACCGACGAAATGCTTGCGCTTGCGCGCGAGAACCAGCGCAAAGCGGCCATCGAGAACGTCGAGTTTCTTAAGGGCGAGATCGAACAAATTCCGCTGCCGGACAACTCGCTCGACGTAGTCATTTCCAACTGCGTAATCAATCTTTCCGCCAACAAGGACCGTGCGCTTGCCGAAGCGCTGCGCGTGCTTCGCCCGGGTGGCCGACTGGCCGTCGCTGATATCGTCGTGCGGGGCGAAATGCCCACTGAATTGCGCCGCAACGTGGAACTTCTGGTCGGTTGCATCGCCGGCGCGCTGGAAGAGAACGAATATCGCAGAAAGCTTGCCGCGGTTGGGTTCACAGCGATCGAGATCGAACCGTTTCGGATTTATCGGGCCGAAGACGCAGCAGACCTGCTCGCCCAAGCGGGGCTCGACGCCGACGCTCTCGCACCGTTGATTGACGGCAGATTTATGAGCGCCTTCATCCGCGCGCACAAGGCGGCGCACGCCTGCTGCTGAAGCGCGATAAAGGAGCAAGGGTTAGGGAGCCAAGGTCCATATGTTCGAAAAGATTGTCGTGGCCACCGATCTCTCGCCGGCCTCCGATCGACTCATCTCATGCCTTCAGGGTCTCCGGCCGTTCGGCGCACGGGAGGCGATTTTGGTCCACGCCCTGGGAATCAGGCACCTGGAGGCCATGAAGTATGAACTGGCGCGCCTGGTTGCGCCGCGTCTGATACAGCAGAAGGCTCAACTCGAGGCGCAGGGCTTCAAGACTGACGTGCGGATTCCCAGCGGACCGCCCCCGCTCGAAATAGACCGCGTCGCCAGGACCGAGAAAGGGTCACTGGTAGTGGCCGGCTCGCACGGAGGGACGCTCGCTTTCGAGATGCCTCTGGGAAGCTGTGCGCACGCTCTGATCCACCATGCGACGCTTCCGACGCTCGTTATCCGGATGCGTATGATCGAGGAAGATGCGCCCGGGCGCTGCGATGCGCTCTGTGTAGACCTTAGCAAACGCTTGCTGTTCCCGACCGACTTCTCCGACAACGCCGAACGGGCCTTCGCTTATGTTAGCAAAATGGCGGAAACAGGCGTGCATCACGTCACGCTCTTGCACGTGCAGGACAAGGACCGGATCGCGCCGCATCTGCAGGATCGGCTGGAAGAGTTCAACGCTATCGATGGGGCCCGGCTGGAAAGACTCGCGGCCAGCTTGCGAAGCCGGGCCAGTGTCACGGTCGATGTGGAAGTCGCTTACGGCTGTCCGGTTCAGGAGATCGTGCGTAGGGCCAACGAACAGGCGGACACCATGATTGTAATGGGTAGCCAGGGCCGAGGCCGCATACCGGAGACGTTTTTGGGCAGCGTCAGCCACCAGGTCGTTCGGCTGGCCAAGGTCCCCGTTCTGCTCGTGCCGGCTGCTGCGCCCGCCCCCTGAGGACGCCCAAGCGATTAGGCAATTGCAGAGGACAGACCCAATGAACAGTGATTTGCTGGCGCCAGGTATCGGTCATGTCGAGGCCGCTGCTCAACCGGCGCGCGCGCGCCGTCTTTCATTTCTCGATCGCTTCCTTACGCTGTGGATTTTCCTGGCCATGGCAGGCGGCGTTGCGCTCGGCTATTTGGTCCCGGATATCAAGGCCGTAATTGATCGGCTGAGTGTCGGCACGACGTCGATTCCGATCGCTGCGGGGCTCATCCTCATGATGTATCCGCCGCTGGCCAAGGTGAATTACGACGAGCTGGGCCGGGTCTTCCTGGACTGGAAAATTCTTGGGCTCTCGCTGGTTCAGAACTGGGTCGTAGGGCCGCTGCTCATGTTTGGCTTCGCCGTGCTTTTCTTGCGCCAGTATCCAGCCTACATGGTCGGCCTGATCATGATCGGGCTCGCGCGCTGCATCGCGATGGTGATCGTGTGGAACGATCTGGCGGAAGGGGATGCTGAGTACTGTGCGGGTCTTGTCGCTTTCAATTCGATCTTTCAGGTTCTCTTCTATTCGGTGTACGCCGTGATTTTCGTGGCCCTGATTCCGCGTTGGCTTGGATTGGAAGGCGGGATTGTGCACGTCACGATCGGTGAAATCGCTGCGAGCGTTGGAATTTATCTGGGCGTGCCCTTCGCAGCGAGCCTCCT
>JAKAVX010000768.1 GCA_021827465.1 Deltaproteobacteria bacterium
GATCGGCGTGGCGCGCGTGCGCGGCGTTTCGGATCCGCGTCAGAAGCTCTGCGATTGGATCGGTGTTCGACATGAGTACGATGAAAATCCCCTTGCTACCAGCTCGCCTTGATCACGCCCGGAAGGTGGCCGCGCAGCGCGAGCTTGCGCAAACACAGCCGGCACATCCTGAAGCGCCGGTAAAACGCGCGAGCCCGCCCGCACAGCGGGCATCGGTTGTGCTGACGCACGCCGAACTTCGGAGTGCGCGTCGCCTTGACCCTGAGGCATTTCTTCGCCATCTGGCCCTGTTCCTTCCTAGGCGGCCTCGACCGCCGCGCCACGCTCGGGGGCGGCGGACTTGAACGGCATGCCAAACTCCTTGAGCAGCGTGTAACCCTCGAAGTCGCTGCGCGCCGTGGTCGCGATCGTGATTGTTAGACCCTTCACCTTCTCGACCTTGTCGAGGTTGAGCTCAGGGAAAATGACGTGCTCGCGGATTCCGAGCGAATAGTTGCCGCGGCCGTCGAATGCCTTGTCGCTCACGCCGCGGAAGTCGCGCACCCGGGGCAGCGCCACATTGATGAGCCGGTCGAGGAACTCGTACATGCGCTCGCGCCTGAGCGTCACCATCACGCCGATCGGCATCCCCTCGCGCAGCTTGAAGTTCGATATCGCCTTTCGCGCCCGGGTCATGACCGGCTTCTGGCCGGCGACCTGGCGGATCTCCTCGAGCGCGCTCTCGAGCAGTTTGACGTTTTCACGCGCCTCGCCGAGGCTCAGGTTGATGACGATCTTGGTGAGCCGCGGCACCCGCATGCGGTTCTCGATCTTTAATTCCTGCTTGAGGCGCGGCACGATTTCCTGCTCGTACCGGACCTTAAGGCGCGGCGGAACCTTGGGCTCGCTCGGACGCTCTTCGGCCGCGGCTTTCTCCGCAGGAGCCTTTTTGGCCTCTTTCTCGGGGCGTTTGGCCTTTGCCTTTTTTTCAGTTTCCTCGGCCATCACTCATTCCCCAGCGCCTCGTTGCAGCGCCGGCAGATGCGGCTTTTGCTTCCGTCGGTGTTGGCTTTCCATCCAACCCTGACCGGCGCGTTGCATCGATCGCAGAAGATCATGACGTTGGTAATCTTGAGCGGAGCTTCCTTCTCGACGATCCCCCCCGGACTCGCCGCGCCGCGCGGCTTGGAGTGGCGCTTGACGATATTGAGCCGCTCGACGATAAGCTTGCCCTCGCGCGGCATCACCCGCGTCACCTTGCCGGTTTTTCCCCGGTCGCGCCCCTTTATCACCATCACGGTGTCGTTCTTTTTGATCTTCGCCTTGACCATCGTCAAACCCGTGCCCATCTAGAGCACCTCGGGCGCGAGCGAGATTATCTTCAGGAACTTCTTGGCCCGAAGCTCGCGCGCTACGGGACCGAAGATGCGCGTCCCGATAGGTTCGTGTTCCTTGTCCACCAGGACCGCGGAATTGCCGTCGAAGCGGATATAGGAACCGTCGTCGCGGCTGATCTCCTTGGCGGTGCGGACGATAACCGCGCGGGCGACATCTCCCTTTTTCACCTTGGAGTTGGGAATCGCCTCTTTGACCGCCACCACGATCACGTCACCGACGGTCGCGTACCTGCGCCGCGAGCCGCCGAGCACCTTGATGCACTGCACCTTGCGGGCGCCCGAGTTGTCGGCGACATCCAGAACCGTTCGCATCTGAACCATGTCTGTCCGTCACCCCCGCTCAGCCCGCGGCCTTGGCGATAACGCTGCTCACGCGCCATCGCTTGTTCTTGGAAAGCGGATGCGACTCGATGATCACGACGCGATCGCCCTCGCCGCACTCGCCCTTCTCGTCGTGCGCCATGAAGCGTTTGCGCTGGCGGATCCGCTTGCCGTAAAACTCGTGCTGCACCAGGCGATCGACCTGGACCACGACGGTTTTATCCATCTTGGCCGATACGACCGTCCCTTCGCGCTTCTTAACCCGCTGCCTCATCGCTTGTCCTGGCCTCTGCCGCGCCCGGCTTGAGTTCCTTTTGCCTGAGAACCGTCAGCAACCTGGCCAGCTCCCGGCGCGCCTTGCGATAGTTCGCCGGATTGTCGAGCTGGTTGGTGCGCAGCTTCAGCCTCAGTCTGAAAATCTCTTCCCGGACCTCGCGTTCCTTGATCCGCAGGTCGGCGGGACTCATCTGTTTCAATTCGTCAAGCTCCAAGGGTCCCTCCCTCGCGCTCGATCACGATGGTCTTGACCGGAAGCTTGTGTGACGCAAGCCGCATCGCCTCGAGCGCCGTGGGCCGGTCCACGCCTTCCATCTCGAACAGGATTCGCCCGGGCCTGACCACCGCAGTCCATCCTTCGGGCGAGCCCTTGCCTTTGCCCATTCGGGTTTCGGCCGGCTTCTTGGTAAACGGCTTGTCCGGGAAGACCCGAATCCAGACCCGCCCGCCGCGCTTGATATGGCGCGTGAGCGCGATTCGGGCTGCTTCGAGGGCACGGGCGTCCACGCGCGCCGTTTCGACGCTTTTGAGCCCGAAATCGCCGAAAGCGAGTTCGAGTCCGCGCGACT
>JAKAVX010000769.1 GCA_021827465.1 Deltaproteobacteria bacterium
CGCGATTTCGTAAGGAGGCGTCGAAACGGGCTGCGCTACCACTCAAAGTCGGCGTCCCAATCGGAGCGCTCACAAGTCGAGTCGTCGCAAATCTCTCTCTGATCCCGCTGGACCAGTACATCTCCGCGCGGCCTGGCATGCTCTGTTACCGCCGGTACGTTGACGATCTTGTGATTGTCGCGCACGCTCCCGAGGGAGATCAGAATTTCGTAGAGACCATGCGACGGTTCTTGCCACTGTTACCCGGTGATGACATCGTGTTAAAATTGGACGTTGAAAAGCTCGGACGAAGCGGATCTGAGCTCCAAATTCAAAGTTCAAAAGTTCGTGTTCATCGGCTCGCAGGTGTTCCTGGCATGGACTTTGTGGACGCCGTCGCCTCGGACTTCGCGAGGACAGTGAGTGAGCGGCGTGCGTTCGTTGATTCGTCTACGCTCGCTGGCGATGGTGTGACCCACCTCATCCGGGCTGGTGAGGCAGAAGGTTCTCCGCTTCGAGTTCTGCGTGATGCCGACCGTGCGCGACTCGAACGGTATGCCCTGTCGACGAGTCTGCACTCGCTGGAGCGCGTGTCGAGCCTCATCGACCACGATGAGGCGTGCAAGCTGGTGCGGGACAGCCTCGAACGCGTCGGGCGTGTCCTTGATGCGGAGGATAATTGGGTGGCTGATCTAGACATCTCCCTCCGACTTCTGAAGCTAGCAATCTGCACCGGTGATTGGGAGTCTGCCACCGAACTGCGCGAGCGCATGGATCGCGTGTGGGGAACGACCAATGCGCTCAAATCTACGACTGCAAAGCTTTACTACCGGGGTCAAGAGATCAACCCGGGGAGGGCTGCGCCATGGACCTCGCTTCGCGACTACCTTCACGAGCGACGTCTTGAAGCGATCACCGTGGCGCTCCCAATCGGCATGGATGCCGAAGTAATTGAAGACCGCATTCCGAAGGGGCTGATCCGGCGGACCAAACGAGTTGGGGCCACGACTCTACGCCGACGCGCAGAGCTACTCGCATTGGCGGACCTCCGCTCTCGCGATAGAGAAGACGATGCCCCGCTCAGAACTACCGCCGATAAGATCGAACGAAATTGGCTCCGAGCCGATGTGAGGACAGACGCCGAGCTGTCGGCACGCCTCTCCACGATCGACGAATTTGTGGAACGTTGCGAGGAGCTGGGCGACCGGCCGTGGGTCATGCCTGCTGCGCGCCTCTTCCTCTGCACGCGCCCACCGTCCTATTTCGACATCGCGCGACGCTGGCTGTATCGCGTTGAGGAAACTGGGTTCGATGACAGTGTATTTGATCGGCTACTCGCGATCGTGAACGCCGTACGGGGCACGGGGTATAGAAATGCCATCGGACAGGTTATTGACCCGAGTACCGTATCGATCGAGTCTCCGTGGGCCGAGAAGCCGCGTGGCGACGCACACTTGTTGTCCGACCCGCGCATCATTCTTGGGAACCTAGTGGTCGATGACGAGGCATGGAAAGGAGCCGCGACCCGAGTGCAAGGGAGGCCATTCGGTGAACCGGTTCTAACAAAAGTACGCCTCGAAGGACTCACCGTCGTTCTAGAGAAGGCGACTCGTGTTGCGCGCGGGAGTTCAGCAGCTGTGCTAGTTTTGCCGGAGCTGTCTGTGCCACGTCGGTGGTTAAGAACCGTTGCGAATCACGTCGTGAAGGGCAGTCGCTTGGGGCTCGTGCTTGGGGTAGAGTACCTACACAGCAAAGACCAGCCGTATGTGGCCAACCAAGTTTTCGCCGTCTTTCCAGGGCCGTTCATGTCGGTCGCAACCTGGCCGTGGACGAAGCGTCTGCCGGCGTACGAAGAGGGAACTCTGCTCGCAAACCTACCAGCGCCAGTTTTATTCCGTCCTGTATCGAAAGATCCGAAGAAACAGCGCGCGCGAACGGTAGTACGCTCGGCGTGGGGCGACTTGTCCGTACTCATTTGCAGCGAGCTTATCGAAGCTCGGCGTGTCGCCGATCTGCTCGGACGCGTAAACATCGTGCTTTGCCCAGCATGGAACACTGATACGGCGTCCTATGATCACTTCATACAATCCGTTGGGTTCCAGTTAAACTCTATGATCGCCATAGCCAACAATGGCCACTACTCGGACTGCCGTGCGTGGGCTCCTCGCACACAGCGTTGGGAGCGTGACCTCTGCCGGCTCATCGAACGCGACGTCAATGATGTTGTTCACGTCGACGTTCCGCTCGCAAGCCTGGTCGCGTTTCGCGAAGGCAGCAAACAGGCGAAAGATAAGTATGAGCGTCTACGAAAATCTCTCGATCAACGTGATCTTAAGGCTGCACGCGCCGCACTGATGAAGTTGACGGAAGAGCTTCCAGCTGCTTGGCGGCCGCTGCCGCCAGATTGGCCATGAACCACGAAGGCGTACTGATACAAGCAGTGTTCGTAAAGGATACTTACACGCGCGAGCGTATCATGAGGGCACGGTGCCATCACAAGACGAGACGCAGATATTGGGTTTGGCAAAAATACAATAGCAGTCCCACTTGCCGGCGGT
>JAKAVX010000770.1 GCA_021827465.1 Deltaproteobacteria bacterium
CGCATAATGCGAGCCTCCCACGGATTGTCACGCGGCACCGTCAGATACTAATCTCGCGCGACCCTGGTCAGAGCTGCGCCGTCGAGCCGCCACACCGTCCAGTCGTTCTTCGGAACCGCGCCGCGTTTGCGGTAGAACCCCTGCGCCAAGCTGTTCCCGTCCCGCACCGACCATTCCATCCGCGTCCATCCGCGGCCCACGGCGATCTGAGCCAGGCGCCTGAACAGCGCTTTGCCGATGCCGTGGCGGCGGTAACGCTCGAGCACGAAGAGGTCATCCAGATATAGTCCCGTGCGGCCTCTCCAGGTGCTGTAGTTGGTAAAAAAAAGCGCGAAACCGACTGCCTCTCCGCCGTATTCGGCGATCAGGCATTCGAACGGCGGCTGCGACTGCTCCAATTGCGAACGAATGATTTGCGGCGTCGCCGAAACCGAGTCAACCGCATTCTCATACTCCGCAAGTGCCCGGATGAAGCGTACGATCAGTTCAGCGTCAGCCGACGTGGCAAACCGGATAGTCGGCGTCATCTCAAAGACTCCGTAGCACAGCGGGCGCCAGGCTCAAACGCGATTCGTGCGAAATACCGTGCAACTGAATGCATCACGCCTGCTGCGCAACGAGCCGATCCATTCCAAAAGCTCCAATCGAGATCATCGCCACATCCTGTTTTATATAACTCAATATTATAGGTGTTCGCGCCGCTATGCGCTTTAACGATCGCGATAAAGGCCCGGACGTTTCTCCTTGAACGCGGCTACCGCCTCGCTCATGTCCTCGCTCGCGAGGCATCCTAGTCCCAGGTAGGCATCGGCGTAAGTGATGTCCCCTAGGCGGCTGTTGCCTAGCGCCTTGAAAAAGTCCTTGGTCCGCCGCAACGCCATCGGCGGCTTAATGAGCAGCTTCTCGGCCAGTGCGTGCGCCGCGGCGTCGACCCGCTCCAACGCCACAACTTCGTTGACCAGCCCAATCGCAAGCGCCTGTTCAGCGTTGATCTCATCGCAGGTCATGACCAATTCCTTGGCCTTACTCATTCCGACCAGGTTGACCAGCCGCGTCACCGAACCCCACAAGTAGGGTACCCCGAGGCGAACCTCCGGAATCCAGATCCGCGCGCCGGCAGCTGCGACCCGGAAGTCGCACGCCATCGCCAGCGACAGTCCTCCACCGATGGCGAAACCGTTCACCGCCGCGATGGTTATCTGGTCGAGGCGCTCCCATTCTTCCATCAGCCGCCATCCAGTCTTTGCCATGCGCAGCCGCCTTGAATCACTGTAGTTGCGCTGCTTCTCCGGGCCGGCGTCCGAAAGAAGCGCGCTGATGTCTGCGCCGGCGCAGAACGAGCGGCCCTTGCCGGTCAGGATCACCACCCGCGAATCGACGTCTTCCTGCAGCTCATGCGCGATCTGGAGCATCTCGCGCATAACGGCCTCGTTAATCGGATTGAGCTTCTCAGGCCGGTTAAAATAGACGGTCGCGATGTCGCCCGCTCGCTCGACGATGAAATTCTCGTAACCCATCAAGATCTCCTTCCCTCGATTTACTCCTGGTCATACCCGACGGTGACCTTGCGAATTTTCCTCCCCACCGGCCGCCCCTTCAGCTCGCAGGACGGCGCAGGATTACCGGGTCAATTTTGCGCGGGACCAGCTTGCCGAAGCCCGGGACCGCGTTCAGCCGCCCGTTCTCGACAATCACTTTGCCGCGCAGCACCGTCATCGATGGCCATCCTTCTATTTTCCAGTCCTCCCATGGACTGTAGTCGGCGACGTGGAAATCTTCGCGCCTAAGCCGTCTGGAGACCGATGGATCGATCACACACAGATCAGCATCGCTGCCCGGAGCGATCACGCCCTTGCGCGGGTAAAGGCCCATAATGCGCGCGGCGTTGGTCGAAGTCACGTCGGCAAAGCGCTCCAGCGACATCCCGCGCCTGACCACGCCCTCGGTATAGATGATTCCCATCCGTGCCTCGGCGCCCAGGTTGCCGCCGGTAACGTCGTCGATGCGCTTGCCCTCGAGCTTCACTTCGAGCGAAGTCGGGTATTCGTCGGTGGCGGTAGTCGACACGCCTTCGCGTACCAGCCCCTCCCAGAGCGCGGCCTGGTCGTCAGCGAACTTGAGCGAAGGATAGGTGTGATAGCAGAAGCCCCGCGGCTTGCGATAATCGTCGGCGTTGAAGCAGGCGTAATGGTGCAGCGTCTCGGCATAGACCGGCAACCGCCGGCCGCGCGCCTCGACAACCGCCTCCACGCCCTCGCGCGCCGAAGTATGGACGAAATAGATCGCGGCGCCCGTCGCGGCCGCAAGTTGGATGGTATGGTTGAAAGAAAGCTGCTCTGAGAGCTTGGTATGCACCAGAGCGAGGTTGGCACCGTCGGTGCGGCCTTCCTCGATAAAGCGCTCGTAATTGAACTGCACTAAGTCGTGATCTTCGGCGTGGACCGTCATCAGGCCGCCGTCGCGCGCGATCCTCTCCATCACCAACTGCATGCGGCCATAATCGAGCCGAAACGGTGGACGCTTGGGATGCGGCGGC
>JAKAVX010000771.1:0-1786 GCA_021827465.1 Deltaproteobacteria bacterium
TAGTTTTGAATAATGTCGCGCGCGAACGCCATCGTCTCGAAAAAGTTGAGATCGCTCCACGCGCGTAGTCCCGCGAACAACGTGAACACGGCGGCGACGATATACACCAGCGGGAAGGCAAAGTACGAGCGCAACTCCTTGCGCATCACCGCGATCATCCGCGACGGCGAAAAGCCGGTGCGCGTTCCCGCCGCGGCCAGCCTTCCGGCTTCCGACGCCGGCCGGGCGGCTTCGAGTGTTGCTGCGCCGTTGGCCATCACTTACTCCGCGACCGGGACCCTAACGGCCCAATCGAAAGCTTCGAGCTGCATCGCGAATTTCCCCACCTGACTGTTCTAAACCCGATCTTCCTTGGTGACCAAACGCATGAACAGGTCTTCGAGCGACAGCGCCATCGGCTTGATCTCGAGCAGATTCCATCCGTGCTGTACAACGGTCGCCGCGAGCGCGCCGCGAACTTCGTCGCCGTGGCCGTCGGAAAAGGCGACAAAGCTGCATACCCCCGGCTGGCCGCTCTCGGCTGGGCGTTGTTCGATTCTCTCAACATTCGCGACCGCGGCCAGCGCGCTCTTCACCTGCTCGGCCGGTCCCGCAACGGTCAGCAGCGTCTGGTCGCTGCCTTGCAGTTTGGCGGTCAGATCTTCCGGCGTGTCCTGTGCGACTATATTGCCGCGATCGATTATCACCACGCGTCGGCAGGTCATGTTGACTTCGGGAAGAATATGCGTCGAAAGCAGCACCGTCGAGCGTCCGGCAAGCGACCGAATCAGCTCGCGAATCTCGACCACCTGACGCGGGTCGAGTCCGACCGTCGGTTCGTCGAGGATCAAAACTTCGGGGTCCGGCAGCACCGCCTGGGCGATCCCGACGCGCTGGCGATAGCCCTTCGACAGTTTGCCGATCAGCTTGCCGCGAACCTCCTCGAGGCCGCAGGTCTTGACCGCGAATTCAATTCGATCGCGGGTAGTTTTGGCGTCGAGGCCGCGCACTCGTGCGGCGAATTCAAGCAGCGCGGTGACGGTCAGGTCCGGGTACAGGACCATGTTTTCCGGCAGATATCCGATCTTGCGGCGGGTTTCGATCGAATGTGTGGCAACGTCGAGACCGCCGATCATCGCGCGTCCGGCGGTGGCAGGAAAGAATCCGGTCAATATCCGCATCATCGTGGTCTTGCCGGAGCCGTTGGGTCCGAGCAAACCGATTATCTCGCCTTTTTCGACCTTGAACGAGACGTGATTAACCGCACGTGTCGCGCCGAAGTATTTGGTAAGATCGTGAACCTCTATCATTTAGTCCCATTCCGCCCGGGCTGGCGCGCCTTGACGAGAAAAGAGCATAAGCGCGGGATTCAGCACGCAGAAGTATTCGATTCGGGGCCCCGTTCAGACCGCAATCGTCTTGCGCATTCTACGAACGCTCGGCGCGGAAAGTCAATTCGCTTCGATGCCGATGCATCAAACCGATTTCCCGACCCGTCGCATAAGGTACCGCTCCGATACTTTGAGTTTCACCCGGGCGCGTATATTGTTGGAATCGATCGAGGCTGAATCTGTGGGTGCGCAATGGTAAAAGCGATAGCGGGCGCAATTTTCGTCGCGATAATCGCGGCGCTTCTATTCTATGTATGGTCGGGGCAAAATCGCGCCGCGCAGGATCTGATGCAACAGCAAATTACCGCGCTCAATCAGCAGATAATTCAGCTTCGCGACCAGAACACGCAGCTCAAGGGGCAGCTCGCGAGCGTCCAGTCGGAGGAGCAGAACCTCGCAGCGCAAAATGACGAACT
>JAKAVX010000771.1:1796-2529 GCA_021827465.1 Deltaproteobacteria bacterium
CCAATCTCCCCTACCCGCCAAAGTAACAAGCCTGTTCTGCCGCCAACCGAGAAGAACGGCCGCGCAGCGCTATCGGCACGAATCCTGCCGAATCGGCTGATACCTGATGCGCATCTCGCGTCAGGGCGCGGACTGACCACATTAATTCAGCCTCACAGCGCACTGAAGTTGGCGATGCGCACAGGCATCGGCACACTTGCACAAATATGCGCAAGGTATTAGTGATGCGTACTATCGACCTGTAAGTGAACGAATGAAACTTTATTGACTTTACGGAGCCGGTTTGGATCCGGACGGGAGGAATTCCATGAAGCCGCTTACAGCATTGATGACCGTCAGTCTCGGACTTCTATTGGCAAGCGCCTTCGCATCGCCATCCGAGGCGCACGATAGTTCGGCGCGCAACGAAATCTCCGAGTCCCAGGTAAAAGAGGGATATGCCATCTCCCCAATCCCGAAGGCGCAGCTCAATCTCAGGGGCAAGAATCGGGACATGGTCGGCATCGGCAGCTATTTGGTCAATGGCGCCTCTGACTGCAGCGGATGCCACAGCTTTCCGGAGTTCCTGCCCGACAAGTCGATGTCCGACGGTGGCGATCCTTTCACCGGACTCTCTTCGGACCAGTCCAGCGATGGCCCATTGCTCGCCAACTACGACACCGCGGATTATCTGGCCGGTGGTCAGTGCTTCGGCCCGTTCATGGCGCGCAATATTGCGCCTGACTCGAACGGC
>JAKAVX010000772.1 GCA_021827465.1 Deltaproteobacteria bacterium
CTCCGCGACCTGCTTCTGGGCCTCGTCGAGCAGGCTCGCCTTCTGCGGCGGGATCTTCATGTCCTTGATCGAGATCGAAATCCCGGCCTTGGTCGCGAACTGGAAGCCCGTGTCCTTCATCCGGTCCGCGAAAATGACCGTCGCTTTGTTGCCGCACTTGCGGTACACGAGGTCGATAAGGTTCCCGAGCTCCTTCTTCTTCATCGTGCGATTCACTTCGTTGAAGGGAATCTCGGGAGGAACCACGTCGAACAGAAGCACCCGGCCGACGGTCGTCTCGACCCGTTTGAAAGGCCCCTCGGCGCGGTCGCCGTGACCGTTGGACACCGCCGCGACGCCCTCGTCAGCCCGCGCCGCCGGAAGCCGCACGGCAACGCGCGCGTGGAGATCCACTTCGCCGTGGTCGTACGCGATCCGCACCTCGTCGGGGCCGGAGAAGAACTTGCCCTCGCCGCGGGCGAGCGGACGCTCGCGCGTCATGTAGTAAAGCCCGAGCACCATGTCCTGGGTAGGAACGATGATGGGCTTTCCGTGTGCGGGCGACAGGATGTTGTTGGTCGACATCATGAGCGCCCGCGATTCGACCTGCGCCTCGACGGACAGCGGCACATGCACCGCCATCTGGTCGCCGTCGAAGTCAGCGTTGTACGCGACGCAGACGAGAGGATGGAGCTGGATGGCCTTGCCTTCGATCAGCACCGGCTCGAACGCCTGGATACCGAGGCGATGGAGCGTCGGGGCGCGGTTGAGCAGCACCGGATGCTCGCGGATGACGTCGTCGAGGATGTCCCAGACGTCCTTGCCTTCTTTTTCGACCATCTTCTTGGCGCTCTTGATGGTCGTGACGTAGCCCTTCTCCTCGAGCTTGTTGTAGATGAACGGCTTGAACAGCTCCAGTGCCATCTTCTTCGGCAGTCCGCACTGATGGAGCCGAAGCTCGGGACCGACCACGATGACCGAGCGGCCCGAGTAATCGACCCGCTTGCCGAGCAGGTTCTGGCGGAAACGTCCCGACTTGCCCTTGAGCATGTCGGAGAGCGATTTCAGCGGACGCTTGGACGGACCGGTGATCGCGCGCCCGCGCCGCCCGTTGTCGAACAGCGCGTCAACCGCCTCCTGCAGCATCCGCTTCTCGTTGCGGATGATGATGTCGGGGGCGTTGAGCTCGATGAGCCGCTTGAGCCGGTTGTTGCGGTTGATAACCCGCCGGTAAAGATCGTTCAGGTCCGAGGTCGCAAAGCGCCCGCCGTCGAGCGGGACCAGCGGACGGAGATCGGGCGGGATGACCGGCAGAATCTTCAGGATCATCCATTCGGGGCGGTTGCCCGATTCCCGAAAGGCGTTGATCACCTTGAGCCGCTTGGAGACCTTCTTGCGCCGCGCCTCGCTCTGCGTACTCTTCATCTCGACCCGGAGATCTTCGGCGAGCTTGTCGAGATCGAGCTGCGAAAGCAGAGTGCGAATCGCCTCGGCGCCCATCTCGGCCTTGAAAGCGTCGCCGAACTGCTCACGCGCCTCGCGATACTTGCGGTCGTTCAGAAGCTCGCGGTACTGAAGCGGCGTCTCGCCCGCGTCGGTGACGATATAGCTCTCGAAGTAAAGGATCTTCTCGAGCTCCTTCAGCGTCATGTCGAGCAGCGTGCCGATCCGCGAAGGCAGCGAGCGCAGGAACCAGATATGCGCAACCGGGGCGGCAAGATCGATATGGCCCATCCGGTCGCGGCGGACCTTGGACTGGATAACCTCAACGCCGCACTTCTCGCACACGACGCCGCGATGGCGCATGCGCTTGTACTTGCCGCAGTTACACTCGTAATCCTTGGTCGGCCCGAAAATCTTCGCGCAGAAGAGCCCGTCGCGCTCGGGCTTGAAGGTCCGGTAGTTGATGGTCTCGGGCTTCTTGACCTCGCCGTGCGACCACGAACGGATCATCTCCGGCGACGCGATCGCAATCCGTATCGCGTTGAACGAAAGGGGATTCTTTGGCTTTTCGAAAAGTCCGAAAAGATCTTCCATCCCGTTTGACTCCTTGCTTCAGGCCCCTTAACCGCGCGGCGTGGGTTCCAGAAGCTCCACGTTCAGACACAGCGACTGAAGCTCCTTCACCATGACGTTGAAGGATTCCGGAAGACCCGGCTCCAGTGTCGCTTCGCCCTTGACTATCGCCTCGTACATGCGCGTGCGTCCCGCCACGTCGTCGGACTTGACGGTCAGCATCTCCTGCAGCGTGTAGGCCGCGCCGTACGCCTCGAGCGCCCAGACTTCCATTTCGCCGAGCCGCTGCCCGCCGAACTGGGCCTTGCCGCCGAGCGGCTGCTGGGTAACCAGGCTGTAGGGGCCGGTCGAGCGCGCGTGAATCTTGTCCTCAACCAGGTGATGCAGCTTCATCATGTACATCACACCGACCGTAACCGGCTGCTCGAAGCGGTCGCCGTTGCGCCCGTCGTGAAGCGTGCACTGCCCAGTCTCGGGAAGATTTGCCCGCTCCAGCAACTGGAAAATTTCCGCCTCGCGAGCGCCGTCGAAG
>JAKAVX010000773.1 GCA_021827465.1 Deltaproteobacteria bacterium
CAAGTTCGGCGCCAACACCGCGATGGCGCGTGAGCTGGTTGAAGTTTACCGGCCGTATATCCAGGAATTGGTCTATACCTTCCACGGAGCTAACATTCGCACGCTCTATAAGTCGCTCACGTCTGCCGACGCCGAATGTCATCCCTACGCGCCGGAGAGCATCGACTGGAGGGACTATTGGATCAACGTGCATCTGCCGGGATTGCGCCGGCACATCTTCGGCTCGCTCGACCTCCATACCCGCGGCCGCCCCAGTGCCCCGGCGCGCCATCGCACGCTGTCCGAATTACTGGACCGCGCCGCGGAGCGCTATGGCGCCCGACCTGCACTGGTCGCGCGGCAACCCTCCGGCGAGCGCATCACGACCACCTTCCGTGAACTGCGCGACGGCGCCCATCGCGCTGGCCTGCTGCTCGGAATGCGCGGCGTCAAGCCGGGCGACCGTGTGCTGCTTATCGGAGAGAATTCTCCTGACTGGGTGCTAGCCTACTTTTCGATTCTGGCCGCCGGTGCGGTCGCGGTGCCGCTGGATCATCTGATTTCGCCTGAAGAGCTAACGCCCATCTGCCGCATCGCGGAGCCCACGGCTGTGCTGTGCTCAGCTACTGTCGCCAAGCGCTTGAGTGGAGCGCTGGGTGAATTCAAGAGCGGGATGGTCGAACTCGAATTCGTCGAGCTCAGCCGGCCCTTCGTGCTCAAGCGCCGGCCCAATGATCCCCCGGCCGCCGAGCGCAAAACGCTTGCCTCGATCGTTTTCACTTCCGGAACCACCGGCGCGTCCAAGGGTGTGATGCTGACGCACGGTAATTTCGCCGCGGAAGTTGCGATGCTCGCGCGGGTCTTTGCGCTCGACTCCTCAGATGTCGTGCTCTCATTGCTTCCGCTGCATCACACCTTCGAGTTCACATGTGGCATGCTGCTGCCGCTCGCGCTTGGAGCGACTGTGGTTTACCCGGTCGGCGTGGATGCTGCGAGTCTTGCGCGCACGCTGGCCGACGTGCGGCCGACCGCGGTGGTTGGTGTTCCCGCGCTCTGGGAAGCAGTTCATCGCCGCATCGTCGACGGGGTTGAAGCGCAGGGGCCGTTCCTCCATGCGCTGTTCGACCGTCTGCGCGACCTCAACCGCAGGCTCGACCGCGAATGGAGCCTCAACGCCGGCGCCCTGCTTTTCCGCCAAGCCCATAGCGCGCTGGGCGGCAGGCTACGGCTCGCAGTGAGCGGCGGTGCGGCGTTGCCACAGCGGATCGCAAGCTTCTTCAACGACATCGGAATACGGCTACTCGAGGGCTACGGATTGACCGAGGCAGCGCCGGTGCTGAGCGTCGCACGCCCGGACGAACCGTTGGCCGCCGGATCGGTCGGCAAGCCGCTAAACGGCGTCGAAATCAAGCTCGCCGCCAGCGAAGGCGGCGCGGTGGGCGAGATTCTGGCGCGCGGGCCGAACGTGATGGCCGGTTATTACCGTAACAAGGCCGCCACCGACGAGGTACTGCACGACGGATGGTTGCGCACCGGCGACCTCGGCCGCTTCGACGAAGACGGGCGGCTTTTCATTGTGGGCCGCGCCAAGGACGTGATCGTCGATTCAGGCGGTAACAACATCTATATCGACGAACTCGAGGAGGTTTACGGTCACTCCTCCTACGTCAAGGAACTGGCAATCGTCGGACTGAAGGTCGCGCAAGGCGAGCAAGTGGCCGCACTTGTGGTGCCGGCCTACGCTCGCGGTGAAAGCCGCCGCGCGGTGGAAGACAGCCTGCGCGCTCATTTCGAGAAGGTCGGTGCCGGGCTGAGCCCCCACAAGCGAATCCGCATCCTCCGTTTCACCGACGCCGATCTGCCGCGCACCCGCACGCGCAAAGTCAAACGAGCTGAGGTCGCCAAAAGTATCACTCTGATGCTCGAGAGCCGCGTCCAGGAAAGCGCGACGGCAAGCTGTGAAGTAGAGTCGTGGCTTGGCCAGGCGCTCGCCCAAGTATCGAGCGGCATCGAGAGCATCACGCCCGCGACCCGGCTCATCGAGGACCTGGGCCTTGACTCGCTGGCGATGGCCGAACTGGCCGAGCATATCGCATCCCACGCCGGGCGCGAACTGAGCCCCGAGGAGCTAAGTGACCTGCGCACCGTCGACGACCTTCAGCGGGTGGTCGGGCAGGGACAGAACCGTCCGCGCCTGCCTTCGTACGCGCGCTTTGCCGAGCCTTTCACTCTTGTGTTGCCAGGCGCGCTCAGACGCCTGGGCGAAACCGGGTTTCGTAGCGCGCAGCGGCTCGCGTTTAACGGATGGCTTCAGCCGCACGTGCTCGGCCGCGGCAACGTGCCGGTAAATCGCAACTTTCTGGTGGTCGCCAATCACGCGAGCCATCTCGACTTCGCGCTGGTCAGCTACGCGCTTGGCGCTGCGGGCCGCGAACTGGTCGTGCTCGCCGCCAAGGATTACTTCTTCAATACCAGCGCGCGCCGCTTCGTTGTCACTAACTTTACCCGGCTGATCCCATTTGACCGCGAACGCGCCCAGCTCGA
>JAKAVX010000774.1 GCA_021827465.1 Deltaproteobacteria bacterium
AAAAAACGATGGGCGCGATCGCGCGCAAGCTCGCTGATTTCCACGCCTCGGCCTCGGCGCAAAATGCATGGCGATATGGCTCGGCGGCCGCGCTATGGCGCCGCGTGCTCGGCGATCTGCGAAGCTACGAGGCGTTCATCGGTTACACCGTCTCGGAGCGTGAACTGGGCGAAATCGAGGACTATTGCCGCCGCTTCATCGAGTCGCGATGGGAGCTGCTCAACCAGCGCGCCAAAACCGGGCGCGTGCGCGACGGCCACGGCGACCTTCGCGCCGAGCATATCTGCATCGGCCCGAACGACGGCATCGACATCTACGACTGCGTCGAATTCAGCGAATCGATCCGTTACTGCGACGTTGCCGCGGATATTGCCTTTCTTGCGATGGATCTCGACCGGCTCGACGCGCCGCGCCTCTCGCAGGCTTTCGTTCTCGCCTACGCCGAGGCTTGCGCCGACAACGACCTGGGCGTCTTGATGCCGTTTTATAAATGCTACCGCGCGTCGATCCGCGGGATGGCCGAAAGCCAGCGAAGCCTCGCCCCTGAAGTAGGCGGCGCGGAGCGCGAGCAGGCGCGGAGCCTCGCCGAGACCGGGTTCGCGATGGCGCATCGGTACGCGGTGCTCGCCGCGCCCGCGATGGTGGTGGTGTGCGGACTTTCGGGCTCAGGCAAATCGACGCTGGCGCGCGCGCTGCGCCATCGGCTCGGCTTCGAAGTGATCAATTCCGACGTGGTGCGAAAGCGCCTGGCGCATCTGCCCGCCGAGGCCCGCGCTCGCGCCGGCTACGCCGAGGGACTCTACGCCGAGGATTTCAACCGGCGCACCTACGCGGCGATGTTCGAGGAAGCCGGGAAACTGCTCCGCGCCGGGCGCGGCGTGATCCTCGACGCAACCTTCCGCTGCCCGGACAGACGAAGGGAAGCCTCCGAACTCGCTTCGCGCGCCGAAGTGCCGTGGCTTTTCGTCGAGTGCCGATGCGACGAGAAGGAAGCGATCGGCCGCCTGATGGAACGCGCTCGAAATAGCAGCGAAGTTTCCGACGCCGACGTCGAGGTCTATCGTCGCCAGCGCACGGAATTCGTCGCGCTGAACGAAATTCCCGCGTACCGCCATTGCACTGTCGACACCACTCACGGCAGCGCCCCGGGCGCGCTCGAAGCCGAACTGCGCCTTGCCGGGCTGCGCTCGCTCGGGGGATGCGACGGGCTCGAAGCCGCCTGAGCGGCGGCCCACCCACCGTTTGCGTCGCAGGCCCGCGCTGCCGCATCTTTTGGATGAAGGAATGAACTACAGATCTGAATCGCGTCCCGAGCTTGACCCGCGCAATTACGCCGTCAACGAGATTCTTCGCGACGGCACCTCGATTCATATCCGGGCGATCCGCCCCGACGACAAGGTCCGTTTGTTCGAGCATTTCACCGGCCTCAGTCCGCAGTCGCGCTACCAGCGCTTTTTCGGCACCAAGCGCGGGCTCACCCGCGAGGAACTCAAGTCCCTCACCGAGCTCGATTTTCAGAGCCATGTCGCGCTGGTCGCCACGCTTTTCGACGGCGTCGAGGAGAAAATCATCGGCGTCGGGCGATATATCGGGGATAAGGACGGCTCCCGCGCGGAAGTCGCCTTTGCGGTGCTCGACGAATACCAGGGCCGCGGTATCGGCACCCTGCTGCTCGAGCATCTGAGCCGCATCGCGCGCGCCGCCGGAATCACCGAGTTCGAAGCCAACGTGCTCGCGGGCAACCGCAAGATGCTCGACGTGCTCGGCGAGAGCGGGTTTCCGGTCAAGCGCTCGACGGAGAGCGGAGTGGTCCGCGTCGCGCTGCTCACCACCGAGACCGAGCAGTCGATACTCGCCCTCGAAGAGCGCGAGCAAAAGGCCGCCGCCATGAGCATGGCGCGCGTGCTCAAGCCCAGCTCCGTCGCGATTATCGGCGCCTCGCGCGGTCCACAGAAGATCGGCGGCGCGATCGTCGCGAACATGAAGCGCGACGGCTTCACCGGGCCGATTTATCCGATCAACCCTAACTGCCCCGAGGTGCAGGGGCTCAAGGCCTTCGCGAGCGTGAGCGAGGTCGGCGCGCCGGTTGACCTGGCGGTCATCACGGTTCCCGCGCCTGCGGTGGAAAGCGCGGTCGCGGATTGCGCGCGCGCGGGCGTCGGCGGTGTGGTCGTGATCAGTTCCGGGTTCGCGGAAGTCTCCGAGCAGGGGCGCGAGGCGGAACGAAGGCTGCTCGAACTCTCGCGCGCGTCCGGGATGCGGATGGTTGGCCCCAACTGCATGGGAATCATCAACACCGATCCGTCCGTCAGCCTGAACGCCACCTTCGCCCCGGTGCCGCCGCCGCGCGGCCACGTCGGGATGTTCTCGGAGAGCGGCGCACTTGGTATCGCGGTTCTTGATTACGCCAAGGCGCGGCACCTCGGAGTTTCGACCTTCGTCTCGGGCGGCAATCGCGCTGACGTTTCCAGCAACGATCTCCTGGCCTATTGGGCCGACGACGACGACACCACCGCGATC
>JAKAVX010000775.1 GCA_021827465.1 Deltaproteobacteria bacterium
CTGGCGGCAGTGAGCGCCGCTTCGTTGCAGAGATTGGCCAGGTCCGCTCCGCTCATTCCGATTGTGCTGCGCGCAAGGGTCGCGAAGTCCACATCGGCGCCCAGATGCAATTTGCGAGTATGAATTTTCAAGATCGCCTCGCGCCCCTTGCGATCGGCCAACCCGATAACCACTTGCCGATCGAATCGTCCGGGGCGCAAAAGCGCAGGGTCAAGAACGTCCGGACGATTGGTCGCTGCGAGGATGATCACTTCGAATCGCTCATCGAAGCCGTCCAGCTCGCCGAGTAACTGGTTGAGCGTCTGCTCGCGCTCGTCATTGACCGTCCCAAGACCAGCGCCGCGGCGGCGGCCGACCGCGTCGAGTTCATCGATAAATACGATAGCCGGCGCCGCAGCCTTGGCTTGGCGGAACAGGTCGCGGACGCGGCTGGCGCCGACGCCGACGAACATCTCGACAAATTCCGAGGCATTGAGACTGAAGAACGGAACACCAGCCTCTCCCGCAACCGCCCGCGCAAGCAGCGTCTTTCCGGTGCCCGGCGGGCCGACAAGCAGGACTCCCTTAGGGATGCTTGCTCCGAGATCGTGATATTTTTGCGGATGCCGCAGGAAATCGACTTCTTCCTGCAACTCAGCCTTGGCTTCGTCGGCGCCAGCTACGTCGTCAAAAGTAACCTTTGGCGCGTCGCTAGTGTAGCGGCGTGGCTTGATGCGGCCGATGCCGAAGAGACCGGATTGACCGCGCCCGGTCCGGCTGCTCATCCACCAGAAAAATCCGATGAGCACGATGACCGGAAGCCATTCCAGGAGGAATTCGATGAACCACGGCGCCGAGGTTGGTGACACATCGATGACGACTTTGTGGCTCTGGAGCAGCGCAACAAGTCCGGGATCGCCAATCGCGACCGGAAATGTCGTCGCGAACGTGGTGTATGCCGGGGCTGGACTCGGTTGCGCCGCCGGAGCCGCAGGTTTCGTTCCGACTTCCGGTTTCGCAGCAGGCGCGGGCGCGGTTTTCGATTGCGAGGGCTGTCCTGGAGCGGGTGAAGTCACCGGCTCTACGAATTTGCCGGTGATCGCATCACCTACAATATGGACTTTTGAAACATTATTGGCGCGGACCTGGGCGATAAATTGCGAGTACGCGAGTTGCAGTTCCGGTTTAGATCTTGGCCATAGCGCGAACGCGTTCCAGATAAGAAACAACGTGAGTATCAGCCACCACCACCATAAGCCGCCCTGCGGCGCTGGCTGGCTCGGTCCAGGAGATTTTTGTTTTGGATCTTCTTGTTGTGTGGCTGCCATATGCGTCGTGCTGAAAGTTAGCACTTAATCGCAATGGGACAAGCCACCCGGATTTGCTCCAAGTTCACTATGTTATTGCGTGTGATTTCAGCGCAGACCGGCCCGTCAAGCGGCCATCCAGCGGAGACTTATGCCGAGGCGAGAGAGAACGTCCATCACGCGACGCGGCTCGCCGAGATCGCTCCAGTCGAAGCCACTGACCGGCAACACTGCAAGGTTGTAAGTCGTCCGCTCGAGAATTTGATCAGAGAAACTAACCGGCTGGATCCCTGAGTATAATGCGCCAACTGCGCGAGCCTCGAAGGGTGTGCCAAGCTTCGAGCGGATTTGGGCAAATGCGACATAGAGCGAAGGCGCCGCAACGATGAACAAGCCCAAAAGCGTTGATACGCGCGCTACCATAACGAAGCTGTTCCAGAGACATCCGCGGCCGAACAGTATTTGAGCAGTCTCGGGCGAGGGTTTTTCCCAAAATCTACTGGCCCGGAACACACCAGGAACGTCTTCACCAAGCGCCGGACCTACCTCGATCCATCCGTAAGCCGCCTCCGGATGGGTGGGTGTGATGCCGACCAGAGTTGTAAGTTCGGGCCGGGCACGTGCGGCATCGAAGGCGAGTTCGAGTTGTTCGGCAAACTTTTGGTTGTTGCTGATGTAATGATCCGACGGAAGAATTGCGACTGTGGCGTTCGGGTTGGCGTTCGCGACGCGCATCAGCGCATACAAAATTGCGGGTGCTGTCCCTCGGTTAATCGGCTGGACAACCAGGCCGTCGGCTCGCGTGTCAGCGAGAATCGGGGCGTAAAAACGCTCGTGCTCGCGTGTAAGAACCGTCAGGTTGATATCCGACGGCGCTATCAACGCCGCGCGATCTCGAGTCTGCTCGAGCAAAGTGCGCTTGCCAATCAACGGGCAGAACTGCTTGGGGGTTTCGCGACCAGTGATTCTGCGTGTCAGCGACCGCAACCGCGTCCCATCACCACCCGCCAAAATAATCGTGGCGCGACCGTCGTGTCTGCTACCAGATGCGCTCATCGAATTCTCACCTTCCGCTGATTTCAGACAATTCAACGCAATTAGCCTGCCAACTTGATTCACCCGGCAATGCAGCAATTCATTAGGTGCGCGGCAAAGATACGGCGCTGGGTTGTGGCAGATAGGACCACCGTGCGCGCCTTCGGTGATCCAGTAGGAACCAATTCGAATCCCGAGA
>JAKAVX010000776.1 GCA_021827465.1 Deltaproteobacteria bacterium
ATCCATTACCTCGCGAACGGAGCGACCAGCAAGCAAAGCCGGATCGAGCGCACTGCCTGGTGCGGCCGGCCTCCCGGCGGCGACGTTCGACAAAGCGCTGAGCAGCGTGCGGGCGGTGGATGCGGTACCTGCCTTGCGTTGTGCTGCCGTAGCAGAGCCGCCATAGCCGGTACGGACGTAATGGCCCAAAGATCGTCGCATGTTGCTTCGATCGCCCATGCGCGCATAATCCCCGAGCGCCCGGCGGGCAGCACGAAAGCGAGCGGCCGGCGCGAGTGCTACGGCCGGAGGCGTTACTGGTGATGCTGCAGTGCTCTCGTGAGAATCTGTCGCGTCGCTCGGCTCGTTGACAGCGCCCGGTTCTTCGTTTGGGGGTTCGGCCGGAACTACGTCTTGCACCCAGGGCGGTACTAGCGGTACGCCCGAGCCAGGGCCCGAGCTAGACTGCGATGTGCCCATTTTTGCTCCGCGCCTTAATGGCAGTCTTGACACGCGCCGACACCCCACCACTCTTCCAGGCTTCGAAAACGCCGGTGGCCCAGGGCTGATCGCCGATCTTCGGCACGATGTTTGGCTGGATTTGTGCAGAGGGTCGCTCTCTGAGAAACGCCGCTAGCCTTGCGCCCTGTGGCGGGTCGGTTTCCGCAACGACAAGGCAAGCTTCAAGTATCGTCGGAACACCCCAAGCCTGCTCTTGGCGGGACCGATCGAGTAAGCGGTCCATTACGATTGTTATTTCTGAGCGCGGCTGCCGCGCAAGCCGCTCCCGCACACTGGCCGCCATTTCGGGATGCTCGAGAAGGGCCGTTAGCAGCTCCGCCGACTCCGACGACAAGCGATCCTCCGGCGTGATGATAGGCGCGTGCTCGCGGCTGACATAAAGCGCACCGCGGAGATCCGTGTCTGCAAGAGCGGGGGGAAGCGTCAACCATTCCCTAACAAAGCTGTCATCCCAAGACGAAGGCAGAGTGTACTCGGCGCCCTCAATCGCTTTCTGTTCCCATTCAGCCAGTAGGGTCGGCTTGCCGCTATCGCTCGCACTGACTGCCGTGATCAACTCAGTATATGCCTTCGGGTTTCCCAGGCGCTCGAACAGTAGCAGCTTGGCCAACACCATCTCGTCGACACCCACGCCCTGAGCATTGGAAATTGCCATTCGAATTGCCAATGCGTTCAGAAAGCGCTTGATAAGGCGTGGATTGCCTGCGATGCCGGATGCGCTCGTCATTATCGGCGCGAGCCGGTCGGCAGTGTCGAATTTGCCAATAAGCTCGTTGGGCACTTCGCCGTGAAGCGATTGGACGAATGCGCGGTCGACGCGCTTGCCCTGCCAAACCCGACGCAATTGCTCGCAAACGCCAGCGCGCATTTTTTCCTTGACCTCTTCGCCGAGTGCACTATTATCGACGAACAGCAACATCATGTATGCACGAACTTCCTGAGTTCCCAGGGGCGGCACGCGGATCGGCACCTGAATCAGCTTGTCGAAATAGCTGGTGACAAGTTGATCGTTTTCGACACCTTCAAAATGCCGTCGTACCGCATATCTAATCATCTCGTTGTCGGCGGCGATCACAAACGCGGTATTCTGCAAGAAAAGGAAGAGGCGAATTGCCTCTAGCGTGGAGATAGTGGTTTCCGGCAGGCAGCGATCGAGATCGTCGATCAACACCACCAAAGTTATCCGAAGTTCTTGCAGTGTTTCCTCGAAAGTGTTTCGAAGCGCCTGAATCTCTTTTGGCGGCGACGTCTCGGCTTTCGGATTCAGCAAACCTGCCGCCACTTCCGCGACTTCGCCAGCGTCCCTTTGAGCTTCGCCGATTAGCTTTTCGTCGATTTTACCGACTCGCGCCCTTTGGCCTAGATCAAGTAGCTCGCCAACGAGGCCGATCGGTGGGACGCCGAAGGCGAAAGTCGCAGCGGAGCCTGCCACGAGCTTAGCAACTCGCAGCCATCTCACGCGTTTCACCAGATCTTTGACCTTATCGACTGCGGTCTTGCGTTTCGCGGCCTCATCCTGGAGCTTGTCGGCGATGACTTCCATCAGCGCGGCGCGCGCGTCATCATAACCTTGATAAAGCCAAGCATTGAACTCCACGAAGACGAAGTCGTGTTCGCCCTCTTTACCGGATCGATTCCTCAACGCTGTCTGAATGAGTTTGATCATCGACGACTTGCCAGCGCCCCATGCGCCCGACACGCCGATCGAGATCGGTCGACCGCGTGCTTGTACTATGATCTCGGCGACAGTATCGGCGACACCTGAGAAGTTAAGGAAATCGCGTTCGGTCTCGTTATCAGGCCACATGGAACGACCCGCCTCTAGTCGCTTTCAAAGCCATGGCTTGTGAACCTCAGTGCTCTACTGTTTTCCGTTACGGTGCGTACAACGTTGTCCGATACCCCATCGGGTATTGTTGCTTCGACCTCAAGCGTCACCGTGACATCGGCGCCAACCAGCCCTTCTAAGTGCGCGATGACCTCGTCGGCGATACGCCCGGCATCGCGGCCGACGCGCG
>JAKAVX010000777.1 GCA_021827465.1 Deltaproteobacteria bacterium
GATCGCGGCTAGAGACACTTGCGCCGGGCACGTGCTAAGCAGGCGCTGCGCGGCGGCGCCAATTCCGGCGGTGAGGAGCTATTCTCCGCCGCGGGGAAAATCAGGAAACCCACACGATGGCGGCATCCACCGTTACCGCGACGCTTTCGCCGGCCGAGCCGGTGCGCACGCATAAATGGCTGGTCGCGGCGGCGGTGATGCTGGGCGCTTTCCTGCAGGTGCTCGACACCTCGATCGTCAATGTCGCGTTGCCGTACATGCAGGGCAGCTTCGCCGCGAGCGTCGATGAGATCACCTGGGTCGTCACCAGTTTTCTGGTCGCGAACGGCGTGATGATTCCGATGACCGGATGGATCGCGGCGCGGATCGGGCGCAAACGCTATTTTATCCTGTCGGTGCTGCTCTTTATGATCTCCTCGGCGCTGTGCGGCGTGGCCAGGACGATCGATCAGATGGTGGTGTTCCGGCTGCTTCAAGGCGCGGCGGGCGCGGCGATGATGCCGCTGGCGCAAGCGATTCTGTTCGAAACTTTTCCGCCGGCGGAGCATACGCTGGCGATGGCCGTGTTCGGCCTTGGGATCATGGTCGGGCCGATCGCCGGACCGACGCTTGGCGGCTGGATCACGATGAACTGGGACTGGCGCTGGACCTTTTATATCAACGTGCCGGCCGGGGCGCTGGCGGCCCTGATGGTCTATGCGTTCGTCCACGATCCGCCCTATCTGCACAAGCAGCGCGGCAGCGGGCGGGTCGATTATCTCGGCATTATCTACCTGGCGCTGGGCTTGGGCCTGTTGCAGATCGTGCTCGATCGGGGCCAGCGCGCGGATTGGTTCGCGGCGTCGTGGGTGCGGATTTTCACCGGCGCGTCGGCGCTCGCGCTGGCCGCGCTGGTGATTCACGAATTGCGCTTTCCCGATCCGATTCTGGACCTGCGGATGCTGAAAATCTTCGGCTTCACCCTGGCGATTCTGCTGATCTCGACGCAATCGCTGGTGCTGTTCAGCATCAATCTGCTCAATCCTTTGTTTACCCAGGAACTGCTCGGCTATGACGCGTGGCAGGCCGGACTGGTGGTGGCGCCGCGCGGACTCGGCGTGGTGATCGCGCTGATCACGGTGGGACAATTATCGCGGCGCGGTTACGACCTGCGTCCGTTGATTGGCTTTGGGTTCCTGCTGGCCGCGTCGCAAATCTGGGTCATGTCGCATTGGAATTTGCAAGTGAGCGAGCGCGCCGTGCTCTGGCCGATCCTGCTGTTCGGCCTCGGTCTGGGCATCGTCTTTCCCACGGTTACCGCGGCGGGATTAGGCCAAATTCAGCCGGAACGGATGGGCTTCGCGGCGAGTCTGTTCAACATGATGATCAACACCGGCGCCGCGATCGGCATCTCGAGCGTCAGCAACATGCTGACCAGCCGCGAGCAGATCCATCAGGCGTACCTGGTGCAGCATTTTTCGATCTTCGACGCATGGCGCGTGAGCGGCAACGGGGCGCTGATGCCCGGCAGTCCGAGTTTCGGCTTTCTCCATCAGATGGTCACCGGGCAGAAGCAGGGACTCGGGATGGTTTACAACATGATTCAGGCGCAGGCGTGGCTGCTGGCCTACAACGACGTCTATCGCCTGCTTGCGATAATCGCGCTCGCCTGCGCGCCATGGTGTTTGCTGCTCAAGCGCGTCGGCGGGGGAACCAAGACCGACGCCATGATGCATTAGCGCGGGCGGCGGATGGGCGGACGATCGAATTCCGCGTTCCGGGTGCTATAGAAGGAATGGGGCGGGCAATCGTTTCGGCATCTCAGGCCGTATTCAGGAGAGACCACATGAGCGCGGAGCGTCCAGTTCACGTTCTCGAAGGCTACAAGGTTCTCGATTTCACCCAGTTCGTCGCGGGTCCAACGGTCACTCTGATGATGGCCGAGATGGGCGCGGAGGTGATCAAGGTCGAGGTCGCCCCGACCGGCGATCCGAGCCGCGTATGGCCCGTGCTGAAGGACGGCCGCAGCGGCTATTTCGTCCAGCATAATCGCGGCAAGCAGAGCCTTTGCCTCGACGCGAAAACTCCCGAAGGACTCGCGATCCTGAAAGAGCTCGCGTCACGGGTGGACGTGATCGTCGAAAATTTCGCGCCGGGCGTAATCGCGCGGCTCGGTCTCGGCTACGACGTCGTGAGCAAGCTCAATCCGCGGGTCGTGATGTGTTCGGTTTCGGCCTTTGGCCAGACCGGCCCGCTCGCGCATGAGCCCGGCTTCGATTGGAGCGGCGCGGCATACGCGGGCACGCTGCACATGATCGGCCTGCCCGACGGCCAGCCGATCGTGCCGACGATCGCGATCGGCGACGTGTCGACCGGCGTGCACGCGCTGGGCGCGGTCGCCTGCGCGCTGCTCTATCGCGAGCGCACCGGCAAGGGGCAGTATCTCGATTGCGCGCTGCTCGATAGTTACTTCCACTATCACGAGGCGCCGGTGCAACTGCAGAGCCTGAGCGGCGGCGCGATTCGGCCGAAGCGGAT
>JAKAVX010000778.1 GCA_021827465.1 Deltaproteobacteria bacterium
AAATTGATTGAACCTCGACGTGCGCAAGTTTTCGCGGCCGAGGCCACCAAGGTCGAAGGATTCCATCCCTTGCGCCCGGTAGACTTGCATCTCGTACCAATACAGGTAGCGGTTGAGATCCGCGCACATCAGTGGACTCACGCCGTCTTCGAGCCACCGGTTTGCAGCAAAGAGCCCGCCGGCGCACCCGCTGTGTGGATCGCCGACGTTAACATGCGCGCAGAAAGCCTGGCCATCCATATAGATGACGCGCACATCGGCGGTGACAAGGTAGCGGCGCAGGGCGCGTCCAGACATCCGCGCGAGTCCGTTTTTCATGCCCGCGAGGCCATTGTAAAGTCCGAGAAAGTCAGCCGCTGCGTTGCTGGTGTGCTCGGCTATCCGAATCCGGCCAAGCATCCTTTCAACCCTGCGCAAAGCGTCGCGGCAGCTTGTTCTTCGCATACCGGCCCAAATTTGGTCCAGGCTCTGACGGAGGTCGATATTGATGGTCGAGACGGGGAACGAATCGACCAGATGCCTCAGATGGCTGTTCGGGGGCATGAAGCCTTCGTAATTGAAGCGCACGATGTCGTTTGGAGCGATTCGGGCGAGAATATCGGAGACACCGTCAAAGGTGGGAAACACCACCTTGCGGTAGCGGAATAAGCCGAACAGTTTGCGCTCGAACACGATCATGACTGCGTCACGCGTCCCATCTCGCTTTTTGCAATATTCATTCGTCTTCGCGTATCGCTTCAGCGGTGCAAAGATAACAAGGTGTCCTGTTTCTCGCGCAGTCTCCGTTGTAAGCCGACGCACGATCGGCTGACGCAGGTGTGGTAGCGGACAAATCACTTACCTCAGTGTGACGCGCACGATTTGGTGTTACGTTCCCACCTAGTTACTAATCGGCCGCGTGAATCGGACAGTAATCGGAGCGTACTTTGGTCGTGCAATCCAATAGATTCAGTTACGAATATCCGGCACGTCGTCGCAGCCGTGACGATTCAAGGGGGGAAGTTCCTGAAGCGAGGTGCATTTGAACGGCCGCCTGTTGGAGATGCGCTCCCGCAACCGCGTCAGCCGGCATTACGGATTAAAATGATGGAGTGGGCGGTGGCAGGTCTTGCTGCCGCGCTACGGCCCACGTTTCCGAAAGGATCCCTTTGCGAGGATTCGGCAGGGTTAGGGCGCGAGGAGCTTCGTTTGCTCGAAGTGCTTGGCCGCCAGCGTGAGACGTTGATAGAAAGCCTCGCCGAATCCGGCTTCGATCGCCATTCGGCATTCTATGAACATCGGGGCGCCCGACTGGGTTTTGAGGCAGGGAAGATGCCAATCTTTATCCTGTCCGAACAGGGGCGATGTCTCGCGCGAGGTCGTGGTCAACAGAATCTCACCATCCTCGAAGCGATAGATGACGATCGGAAAAAGTACGCACGCGAGAGGTTTGATCGAGGTTACAGGGACCACCTTTTCCAGCGCCAAGGAATGAAGTCCGCAGCGCAGTTGGCCTGTCGCGTCGCGGTATGAAAACGCACATCGGCCTTTTTCCTTCGCCAGCGTGATCGCGTGGGATTCCTGGAAAAACCCGGCGATACTACGTCCGGGAGTTACGCGCTCGCCGTCGTAGCGGCTCAGCAGCTCGATTATCTCATTGGCATTTCCGACGATTCTTTCTCGCTCGTCAGGCGTAATCTCGACTTCGTAATCGGTGCAACACGACTCAGTTCCAGGGCTCCGGTCTATGCCAGCACAGATGTTCGTGTCGCACCGAAAACGAGTTCCAAAGAGCGCACCTGCGTCGACCCAAATCCCCCCGACGTCGGCCAGCAATCCGCGCTCTTTAAGCGCGCGCATGTACCGGCGCCAGGGGGCTTCGTTGTAATCGCGCAGCCACCTCGCGGCCAAGAGAGTCAGATCAGCAGGTTTGTCCTCCACATTCGCTGTCTGCGTTAGTCTCAAGCCTTCTCTTGGCAAAGGATCGTGAGCCCGTGTCCTTATCAGCGGATCTTATCGCTGAACCGAGGCAGCACCTTGGTGGTCAAAAGCTCCAGCGTACGCATCGCCGCTTTCTGCGGAATTAACTCATTATAAAGATAGACCCAGAAGTATTCGGCGGGCAGATCCTTAAATAGCCGCTCGAGCTTGCGCGATACCGTATCGGGGCTGCCACAGACGGTAAGTCCCCGCTCGCACATCGACTCGAACGTATTGGGCACGTCCTTGTAGTTTTCGCCGGGCCGCGCGAGCGCGGCGTTAAAGCCAAACGGCTCGAAGAACTTGGTCCAGATGAAGCAGCCGGCCTCGCGCGCGATCGCAATCGCCTCCTCGTCGGTGTCGGCGACTACCATTTCGCGGGTAATGCCAATTCCCTGGCCGAAGCTGAGCTTCCTGCCGAGTTGCGCGGCGCCGTCCTGGCAGGCCTTGAACTGCCCGGTACATATTTCCTTGTCGCACACGATGGTGATGGGCACGACGTTGTGTTGAGCCGCCCAGCGCACCGACGATTCCGAGAAACTGAAGGGCTGGAACAG
>JAKAVX010000779.1 GCA_021827465.1 Deltaproteobacteria bacterium
CGAGCGCCGCCCCTGCGCACCATCGCCATCGAAGTAAGTGTCGACCACGACCCGGTCGGCGGCGCCCTCGGCCAGTTCAGCCAGATGCTCGGGATCGTTCGGCATCATCGGCGCCACCGCAAGCTGCACGAATATACCGGCCGAACGCAGCCGACGCGCCGTCAAAAGCCGCCGCGCAATTGACGGTGAGGTCGGCGTGAGCGCTCGGCGCACCCGCTCGTCGTCGGTCTCGACAGTGATCGAAGCTATGAGAGGAGGGCCGAGTCTTACGAGCAGGTCGACGTCACGCTCAATCATCGGACTGCGCGTCTGCAACAGCAGGCGACGCGGCGGCCGGCGTACGAAAAGCTGCAACGCCCCGCGAGTAAGCCGCATCTGCTGCTCCATCCCCTGGTATGGATCGGTCGCGCTGGACATGAAGATCGCCGTGCGCTCGAGCTTGCCCGACTGCTCAAGCCCGTCCAGTTCGTGCGCGAGCAATTCGAGCAGGTTGGATTTGGCGATCACCCACGAACCCCACGCTCCCGTTCCAGTTCGCGCTACCGGCAGCGTCCGCACATAGCAAAACGGGCATCCGCCGCTATCACCGAAGGCGCATCCGACATACGGGTTGAGCGAGTAGCTGAAGGAGCCCAGGAAGCCGCCGGTGGGCGTGAGTGCACGCGTCGCCGGTGTAGCCGAGTAATTGCGCATCACTGATAACTCATCGCCGGTCATCTATGCAGATGCGGCTTCTGCCGCAAGCCGGACGGTCCAACCCGTCTCTTTCGGGTCATTGACATAAACGGCAGCGAGGACCCAAACTAGTGGCATGATTCGGCGCCTGATGTTTTGTATCGCCCTGGCCTTGGCAGTCGCGACTCCCGTGACGGCCTTGGCGCAGCAGGGCCCATACAACGACAAACAGAATCCTCAAGAGTATACAGACACCGAGGACAGCCAGGTGCTCAAGTTGGTAAGCTACGTTCTTGCGCCGATCGGCTATGTACTGGAATGGACCGTGACACGACCGCTGCACTACGTCGCGACCAAAACCCCTCTTGCGCCGGTGCTGAGCGGCGACACGGAATACAGCGAGATCTACAACCCCAGCCCCACCGCGGAGCCGATCGAGCCGTTGGAGCCAACCAATACTGCGGCCTCGGAAGCGGCGAGTGATAGTTCCGCACCGCGGACTTATATCGAACGTTCGGTCAAGGTTCCTGCGCCGCCCGCCCCACTGACCACAGAGCCGGCGCAGCCCGCGTTGCACTGATTTCCGGTCAAAGATTGCTGGCGATTGCGACGGACGGGTAAGACCGCACCGTGGCCACCGTTTCTCGAAGCCGGCGCACCGCGCGCGCAGCTCAACAGATTACGGGAGAGCAAGCTGTCGTTGCATCACCTGCGCCAAATTTCTCTGACTCTTACGCCCGATGGTACGATGTGATGAAATCGTTGCGTGTGGCTACAACTGGCGAAGGAGAACCTGCGATGGCCGAGAAGATGGTCAAGCCCGATGAGGAATGGAGAAAGCTTCTCACTCCGGAGCAGTACGAGATCACGCGCAGGAAAGGTACCGAGCATGCATTTACCGGCCAATACTGGGATTTCCATGAGCAGGGCGTGTACCTGTGCGTATGTTGTGGCAACGACCTGTTCGACTCCGGAAGCAAGTTCGATTCGGCGTGCGGATGGCCGAGCTTTTGCGCCGCCAAAGATGAGGGCAAAATCGAAACTTCCGTAGACCGCAGCTATGGCATGGTCCGGACAGAGGTAATGTGCAGCCGTTGCGGCGCACATCTGGGGCACGTCTTCGACGACGGCCCCAACCCTACGGGACTGCGCTATTGCATCAACTCGGCCTCGTTGAAGTTCGAGGAGAAAAAGGGAGAGTGATCGCACAGGCAGTTTCTGCGCGCGGGCCTCTCTGTTAGAAAACTGCACCCTCGCCGGTTCAACAAACACCTCAAAGGAGAACGTTCACCGAACTTATTTCAAAGTCTCGCCCTCAAAGATGAATCCGTCGAAAGCGAAGCCGCGCTTCGAGATTCTCGAAGCGCGGCTTCAACTTTCTCTCATGCTCACAGCGGGCAAGTTTTCCCAATCTCCAGACCCAGGACGTGAATCAGGCGACCATAGCCCACGAAGGTCACTATCCTGAAGCCCAGGTCTATAATCTCGCTTTCCGTAAAGTACTCGCGCAAAACATCGAATGTCTGCTGCGATGCCTGCCGATGATCGCCCGCAAGTATCTCGGCGAAACGAATCGCCGCCTTTTCCTGCTGCGTCAACTTCCGGCTGTTTTCGAAATCAGCGATTTCCGCGACCAATTCTTCGGTCAGTCCTTGTTGCCTTGCCAAGGCAAACCGGGCGCCCATTCACAAACTACATTCATTCTTCTCCGCCACTTTAAGACGGGCGAGTTCCGTCAACCTCATGTTCACCGAGCCGCGAGTGGCGGAGACTAATGGAAAGTAGAATTTGATGAATGCTTTGAAGACATCCGGAGAGTGAGCCAGCACTTGCACGA
>JAKAVX010000780.1 GCA_021827465.1 Deltaproteobacteria bacterium
ACCTTTGAACGCACCGGCGGTTATGGGATTTACATTTACTCGAACGCGGCCGGTGGCGTGGGTCTGTCCGGCATCGAAATTCGCAACAACACCGTGCAGCAGACCGGAACCGGAACGATCGATGGGGGCAGCTACTATAACGGAATCCACTTTTCGGAAGCGGTCGAACTCGCAACCGCCCCTAAATTCAGTGGCAACACGACTTCCTATACAGGCGGGCATGGCAATGGGATCAACTCCCAAAACGCCGACGACGCGCAGATAATCGGCAACCACGCTGACCATTTTAACCATCATGGCTTTGATATGAAGAACTCGGCCTCCGTGCTGGTGCAAGGCAACGTCGCCCATGATTCCGCCGAGGCCAACGGAATCTATCAGCAATACTGCGCTAATGGGCTGATCGAGCAGAATATCGTCTACAACTTGAGCGGTTCCGTCGCGGGACGCGGATCCGGGATTCAAATCGATGTGGGCTCGACAGGAGCCCAGATCTACAACAACTCGATTTATAACGTCCTGACCGGGATCTATCTGATCAACGCCGCCACGGTCGAAAACAACATCGTGGTGGACGCTTCGAGTAGCGTGCTCGAGATGCAAAACGGCGGCTCAGTCAATTACAACGATTGGGGCCTCTCGCCTACGATCTACGACGGCGGGACAGGGTATGACTACGCCCAGTGGCTCGCGCTTGGCGGCCATAGCGACGACCTGGCGGTGGATCCGCTGTGGGTGGACCCGACAACTGCCAACTTTGCTCTCCAGACCGATTCGCCATGCATCGACGCTGGCACCTACGTCGGTCTCCCGTACAACGGATCGGCGCCCGACTTGGGTGCAATCGAATCGCCCTGACCGCCGATAGCGGGAACTCGGTCGGCTCTTTTTTTACAGTAGAACCGAGGCGATTTGTAAATCGTACAGAGTCGAGAGCGGCATTCGCTATCCGTGTGTCTCTCTATTGCTACTTATTTTAAGTTAAAGCGCTGTCTATTGAGTGCGACGAGTGGCGCTTCTATTGCAATAGAATCCAGACCGTTCGGCATGGCCATCACGGAAGACCGCCTATTATAACCGAAGCGGTCCGAGAACCAGCCGAACATGACTATGCAAAGCCGGCTGTTTGGACCCCACGCGAGCGGCGAAAATGCGGGTCATCTGACTCTGCGACCCTTAAGCCAGAGTCGTGACACGTGGCAAAGACTGCTCAGTACTATCCCCGGTGCCGACCTTTGCCATGGCTATGCATGGCTCGACCTCTTAAGTGAGGCTTACGGGCTCTCGATGTGGTTGGCGACTTTCGCTCGCGAGAGGGGAGTTGTGGCGGGATGCGTTTTTGCTCGCTCGCACAATCCATTCGTCAAACGGTTTGTGTCGCTTCCCTTTTCGGATAACTGTCCGCCGCTCGCGTTGGATCGCGAAGCTGCGGGCGAACTGCTAGATGCTTTAGTCGCCCAAGCTACGCCAGGTACGGTATACGAGATTCGTGGCATCGAGGCCGGGGCGCCCTGGGAGACAGACGGATGCTTTGTGAACTGGAGACTGAACCTGCACCGTCCCCTGGCAAGCATCGAACAGGGTCTTGGGCTTAATTTTCGCCGTAACCTGCGCCGCGCCGCGCAAGCGGGAATCAAAGTCGAGCGCGGTGACGGTCTCGACCATCTCAAGCGCTTTTACGCGCTTCAGCTCGAAAGCCGCCGCCGCTTTGGCTTGCCTCCGCAACCGTGGCAATTTTTCAAGCTTGCTCGCGAGCGATTTACACCTGGAATCTTCGAGGTCTGGCTCGCCAGCGAGCATCAACAGGACGTTGCTGCAGCTATATTCCTGCGCGATGGCGAGGTGATCCATTTCAAGTGGGGGGCGCGCAAGGTCGATCGTCGCTCCAACGCCAACCATCTACTGTTCTGGAACGCGATCGAGGAATTTGTGCCCCGCGCGGTGGCGCTCGATCTTGGCCGGACAGACTTTCGCAACGAGGGCCTGATGCGATTCAAGAAAGAATTGGGCGCAACGGCGACTCCGCTCCCTTATTCGTTTTATCCACGGGCTCCGCGTCAGGTAAGCCCGGAAGTCCTGACCGGCGGATACAAAGTGCTGGCACAGGTGTGGAGGCGGCTGCCTATCTTCGCCAGCAGACCTCTCAGCCGGGCGATCTACCGTTTCCTCGCATGACCTCCATACGGGGGCGGAGCGACACGATGGCTCGTTTTCTGATAATCGCCTATTCGAACTACATCCGCGACGGGCGGGTGAAGCGTCACGCCGAAGCGCTGGCCGCGCGAGGCGACAGCGTCGATGTGATCTGCCTGGCTGGGCAAAATCTGCGCTCGCACAACGGCGTCAATGTGATTGGCATCGACATGCCGCGCTACCGCGGCGCGAGCCGCATGGCCTATCTGCGCAGTTATCTACACTTCTTTACCTCTACCGCCCGTACCGCCCTGCGTCTCAGTCGCGCAAGGCGCTACGACGCCGCCATCGTATGTTCCATGCCGGACGCGATGGTG
>JAKAVX010000781.1 GCA_021827465.1 Deltaproteobacteria bacterium
CCAGTCGCGGAACACATCGCCCAGCTCGTCGTATTTAACTCTGGCGAGCGGCGGATACATCATCAGAATGAGGCCGATCGCGATCGGCACGGAAGTTGTCCCGACGCTCAGTCGGTCAAAGACTGTTTTCACTCCTGCAAAGGTGCTTCCAATTGCGACGCCAACGGCTATCGCGAGAAAAATCCATACCGTCAGATAGCGATCGAGAAACGACAGCCTCGCCGAGTGCCCGACGCATGGGAACCGCACATTGAATGTCCTTTCAGCCATCTCGCTACCTGTTCCTGGTGGCGACTTTGCGGCGCTGGCGGGTAAGTTTTCCGCTTTGCACGACCACGAGTGCCGACGCGCAAGCATCGGAGCCGCGCAGCGCCGGTTGTCCCTCGCAACAGTTGTCGGTCAGGAAGGCAAGCAATCCGTTCATCGATCGATAGTTGGCGCTATAGATTATCGAGCGGCTGACCCTCCGTGAGTTCACGAGTCCGACGAACCGAAGCTGGTTTAAGTGAAACGATAGCGTAGGCGAGGGCAACCCGATACGCGCGCCTATCTCGCCCGCCGCCAGTCCAGCCGGACCTTTCCGCACCAGCAAGCGAAAAATATCGAGCCGGGTTTCCTGGGCCAAGGCGCCAAGCGCCGCGAGTGCGGTTGACTTTTTCATGATTTTAGAGATATGGAATTATCATACAAGGGTCAAGCGAATGAGAGGAAAGCCGCCCGCGTGGCGGAAGGAGAGTAGCGACAATGAGTGACGCCTCGATCAAAGAGCAGGTGAAGGAAAACTACGCGCGCGCGGCGCTGCGAGTCGTCAAACGGGAAAATACTTCGTGCTGCGGCACGGCCGCTCCAGAGGGAAATCCAATCACGTCGAATTTGTACGCTGACGACGAAATTGGGTCGCTTCCGAAAGAGGCGGCCGCGGCCTCGCTCGGATGCGGAAATCCAACGGCGCTAGCCGAACTTACGCCCGGTGAAACCGTACTCGACCTCGGTTCTGGTGGCGGCATCGACGTGCTGCTTTCCGCGCGTCGCGTCGGCCCGACGGGCAAGGCCTACGGCCTCGACATGACCGATGAAATGCTCGCTTTGGCGCGCGAGAACCAGCGCAAGGCGGGCGCGCAAAATGTCGAATTCCTCAAGGGCGAGATCGAGAACATTCCGCTGCCAGACAACTCAGTTGATGTGATCATTTCAAATTGCGTGATCAATCTTTCGGCGGACAAGGGTCGCGTCTTGGCGGAGGCGTTTCGCGTGCTGCGTCCCGGGGGCCGCTTCGCGGTCTCGGACGTGGTGGTGCGCGGCGAGGTTCCGGCCGACATCCGGCGCAGCATGGAGTTATGGATCGGATGTGTCGCCGGAGCGCTGGAAGAAGAAGTGTATCGGGAAAAATTGAGCGCCGCCGGATTTGAGCAGATCGAGATCAAGCCAACGCGGGTTTACCGAGGGGCGGATGCCAGGAAGTTTTTCGCCCGCGCGGGTCTCGACTTCGAAAAAACGGCACCGCTGGTCGACGGCAAGTTCATGAGCGCCTTCGTCCACGCCCGCAAACCGCTGTAGCCCTTAAAGTGCGGCGCGTGCGACTGTTCGAATCCGGCCGTGTCCGCGTCACGCCAGATAGCCGGCGTGCCGCAGGTACTCGGCGAGCAGCACCGCACCGCGTCCGGCGCCCATGGCGGCGTTGTGCGTGACCAGCAGATACTTCACTCCGTTGGGCAGGACTTCATCGGCGCGGATCCGTCCGACCGAGGTCGTCATCCCACCTTCTGCGTCACGATCGAGCCTGGGCTGCGGACGCATCGGGTCGCGATGCACGGTTATCATGTGCCGGGGCGAGGTGGGCAGGCCGAGCCCGGTGAACTCGCGGCCGAAACTTTCGAACGCTTCGCTTACCGAATGGAGGCTGGCCGGTTTCTTTAACGACACCGCTACCGTCTCGGTATGCCCGTTGAGCACCGCGGCGCGCGTGCAGGTGGCGCTTACGCGAAGCGGCAGTCCGGCAATGCCGCCTTCCGCCATATGGCCCAGGATCTTGCACGTCTCGATCGTCACGCGCTCCTCTTCGCGCGGGATGAACGGGATGACATTCTCGACGATGTCGAGCGCGGGCAGGTCGCGCCCGGCGCCCGAGATGCCCTGCATCGTCGTTACCATAGCGGCCTCCACTCCGAAGCGAGCGTCGAGCGCCTTGAGCGTGATTGCCAGACCGGTCGCGGTGCAGTTGGGCAGCGCCGCGATATAGCCCTTCCAGCCGCGGCGCTTTCGCTGCGCACTGACTATCGCTAGATGGTCGAGGTTGACCCCTGGAATAACCAGCGGCACGTCCGGGTCCATCCGATGAGGCCTGGCAGTGCTGATCGTAGGAACATGCGCGGCGTAGATAGGTTCCAGCGCGCGCGCGGCCTCGGACTCAACCGCGGCAAACACGACTCCGATCTCGCCAAGGCGAAGGGACTTCGCGTCCTGCACTTCGAGGCCGAGCGCCTCAGCCGGCGGCTCGCATCCGCCAACGT
>JAKAVX010000782.1 GCA_021827465.1 Deltaproteobacteria bacterium
AATCGTGCAACTCGGGTCTGCTGCGGGCGGCGCGGGCCCGCCTTCCGGCGGGCGCCTCGCCGGACGTTGCGGAACTCGGCGACGTACCGTTCTTCAATGCGGATCTCGCGACGCAGGGTTGGCACGTCCGTGTTCGGCGTGGGGTGGCTGAGGTACGGGCGCCGGCGGTCGGTTGCGATCGCGCTGCCGAGAAGGCGCGGATTAAGCGTCAAGAACTGGTGAAGCGAGACGCGCAACTGCGTGAGGCGGCGGTAGAGAATTTCTTGCGTTCGATGGAGCGTAACCGGGTTTTCGACGGTCGCTTTACATCGATATTTTCGCTCATGCGAGATGGACGAGAGCTCGCAGAGGCGCTCCGAAGAGCGCGTGGGTACGAGGGGAACGGGGGCGCGCGGCGTCTCGCCGTTGTCGTGAATCCATACCTTGAGTTCGTGACCTCGGATGAGAGCGTATGTTCCTTCACGGGTCTCCGGCTCATGGATATTTGGAGGTACTTTCGTCACACGTGGACGAACCAGTACTCGAGCGTTCCGGGGCGATCGATGATGTTCCTGGTACGCGATCGCGGCGCGCCGTTTCACCCGATTGTGGGCATAGGAGCTATCAGTAGCCCCGTGATGCAGATTCGGGAGCGGGACATGTGGATCGGCTGGCACCCGGACGCGTTCCTGGCCAGCATAAAGGCGAACCCAACGGGAGATGTGGCTCGATGGTTAGTGGAGGTGGTGAATTCCGCTATCGGCGGAATCTATGTAGATGATTTCATCGAGGAGAGGGTTCTTTCCGTTCGGGACCTTACCGATCCCAGCGAGGCCGCGATTGATTCGCTCCTGAAAAAAAGCGGAGAACAGCGCCGACTACATTATCGATATGCGCGCTCGCGCGATCATAAGGCTCAGCGCTCAGACGTGGAGGGATCCGAGTACTGGGTGGGGCGAGCGCGGATGCACCTGTTCCGTAGCAAGCGGGCTCTGGCGCTTGCATCGTCCTTGCGCGCGCGAGCTGTACTGAGGGAAGCCTTTGGTGACAGCCCGACTGCCGAGAAGCTCATGGCGCTCGCGTCTAGTGGGCAGGGGGCGGAGATCATCCGCAAAATCGTCAAGAAAGCCAAGGCAGATCGTATCGGGATCGCTGTGGGCGACATAACCGTTTGCGGAGCGGTTCAGCCGTATAATGCGATTCTGGGCGGGAAATTGGTCGCGATGCTTTCTACTAGCCCCGAGGTGGTACTCGAGTATCGGCGCCGCTACTCGAAGGCTGAGAGCGAGATCGCCTCGTCCATGGCGGGCTGCCCCATAATCCGAAGCCCGGCGCTTGTACTCCTCACGACAACGTCGCTTTACGGTGTGGGTTCGAGCCAGTACAACCGCATAAGAATTCCTTGCGAACGCGTGGCCGGGAATCCTGGAGAGGTAATTCGCTACGAAGAATTAGGTCGGTCGGAGGCGTTCGGCACTTCGCAGTATTCTCAGCAGACCGTAGAGGCACTCACAGATCTTGTCCAGCAGAGCGCGAATGGACGGCGTGTTAACAGTATTTTCGGAGAAGGCGTGAGCCCTAAGCTCCGGAAGGTCAGGGAAGGACTTGATGAGTTAGGGCTCTCGTCGGACGGTCTCCTCCGCCATCACCGGGCTAGAGTCGTGTATGCGGTCAGTCTGGTGCGGAATCTGCGTGAATATTTGCTTGGAATTGAATCTGAGCCGAAATACCTGGTGCCGATGAAGAACGGGCAGAGCGCCACCGCTGGGATCAGTGCGTGGTGGCGTGAGCGATGGCTATGGAACCGAATCAAATCGGAGGATGTGTTGGCTGACGTCGCCCAGCACACTTTGATTCGCCCGGTGCGTCACGGAGGGCGAGTGCTCGTCCGGTCGTTGGCGAGCGAGCAACTCTTGTTTGGGGACTGACTCTGACGAGGAATGCAGGTTCACTGCGGCCAGACTGCGTGCGAGGGATCATTTGGTCTGGCATGGGGACCGGGTTTGGATCGGGCGCTGCCGAAGAGTTGGCGCGGCAGAGTTGCAACGGAACCACGCTGAAATAAAATAACGTCCTCCGTGCAAAAGGGCTCAGCGGAGGGGATGAGACAAATTCCGGTCGGGAGGCTCGTGAAGGCTGTTACCATCGCACATCGCCGGAGAAGAGAGCTTCAAAGTAACTGCGAGGGCCGCGCTCCAGTTGCGGCTCGCTTCGCCCGAGACTCTCTGAGGGCGTAGATGAGTCTGGCGGCCTGGCAAGAGTGCCTACAGAGGCACTTCGATAGCCTCCGTCAAAAACGCTCGGCGACCCTTGGGGACAAGCCGTTGTTCGCGTTAGAGCACGGTTTAGATCCGGATGAACTGAGAACACTCGGGCTCGACATCAAGGCGCACATCGCGAAAGCCGAACCGTCGAGGAACCACTGGCTTCCGTGGATCGTATACGCGGCTGAGATCGGGTACCGGTATGCGGGAGACGAGTACTGGCAGACCTTCGCACAGGAGACACCCGGGTGGGAAGCCCATGG
>JAKAVX010000014.1 GCA_021827465.1 Deltaproteobacteria bacterium
ACAGCGCGTCCTGGTGCACTGCGAGGAAGGATGCGAGCGCGCGCCGCTGGTCGTCGCATGGTTTCTGAAAACGCGCCGCGGCATGACGCTCGAGCAGGCCTACGCTGTGCTCCAGAGCAAACGCCCGATGGTCCGCAATCGCCGCCGATGGCTCGGCGTCCACGACCGCTAACGCTCCGCCGCAAGGCGCACGTGCTCGCTCCGCTCCGGAAAGAAATTCCGGCTGGGCGCTTCAGCTCTTGCATCCGCATACCACCTTCGATGTGTATCCATCGGACGCAATGGAGGTGTCCTTGAACGCACTGCCCTGACCCGGATCGGCGTGCAAGCGAAGGCGGGGCTTGGAATAAAGAGCCCTCGCCGCGTGTTTTCGGCGGCGTTCGGCGGGCGGCTCCGCTTGGCATGGCCGTAGCTACTAGGGGCAGGTGAATGGGAATAGGTGCTCGCGGCGAGCCGGCCCGGATCCGACGAAAAGGAAGCCGGCGGATCCCGCCCGCGTTTTGGTTGAATATTCAATTGATTTATTGAATGATTGGGCAAGCGAGGGAGCTTGCGACTGGCAAATCCAACCGGGGGACCTCACGCGATGATACCAGCGCGAAACATTGCCGCGGCCGCTATGCTGGCCGCCATGTGCCTTTGCGCCACTCCGCTCGCCCGCGCCGCCGAAGCCAAACGCGAGCGCATTTCCTTCGAACAGGCGGTCTCGCTCGCCCTCGGACACAATCGCGTGCTGCTCGCCGCCGAGCTCGCAAGGGGCGCCGCGGGGCGCGACGTCGGCGTGGCGCGCGGGGCGATGCTGCCGACTCTCGACGCGCTGGAGACCTACTCGAACACCAACAATCCGACGCTCGTGTTCTCAAACCTGCTCAACCAGCAGGACTTCGGCGCGAGCAACTTCAATGTCGAACGGCTCAACTCTCCCGCTTCGTTCCAGAACTTCCAGACCATGATCCGCCTGACGCAGCCAATCTTCACCGGCGGAAGGCTATGGGCCTCGCTCGCCGCTTCGCATGACGCGGCCGAGGCCGCCCGGTGGCGCGCGATTCGAACCCGCCAGGAAATCGAGTTCGAGGTTGTACAGGCCTATTACGGCGCGGTCCTGACCGAGGAGCGCGTCGGCGTGCTCGACCGCGCGCTGGCCGCCGCCCGGGCCCATCGCAAACAGGCCCAGAACCTGTTCACGCACGGGATGGTCGTGAAGGCGGACGTGTTGCGCGCGCAGGTGATGGAGGGCATGTTCGAGCAGGAGCGCAACGACGCCGCCAACCAGCTCCTGACCGCGTGGGACGCCCTTGCACACGTGCTTGGAACCGAGGATCGGCCGGTCGCGCCGCTCGCAAAGCCCCCCGAGCTCGAGCGCGTGGCCGCCGCGCCGCCCCAGGGTCTCAAGGCGCTCATCGCAAAGGGACTCGCGATGCGGCCTGAACTCAAGATTGCGCAGTCCGAGGTCGACCAGGCTGAGCAGAACCTGAAGATCGCGCGCGCCGGCTACCTTCCGAGCCTGAGCGTGTCCGCCGCGTATGAGGACGACTCCAAGACTTTCTCCCGCGCCGGCAACAGCTACAGCGTTTTCGTCGCCGGCCAGCTCAACCTCTTCAACGGATTCGCGACCGACTCGCAGGCCGGCGCCGCGATGGACCGGCTCGCCCGTGCGCGCGAGCTGCGTGACCAGCTCAGCCACGGCGTCGCACTCGACGTCGAGAAGGCCTACCACGCGCTTTCGGCCGCTTCGGAAAATCTCGACGTGGCCCGGCACAATGCGGCATACGCTTCCGACGCCGCGCGGATTCTCGAAGACCGCTACGGCTCGGGCCTTGCCACCAACGTCGCGGTGCTCGACGCCGAAACCTCGCGCAAGGAGGCCGCGATGCGGCTTGCCGAAGCAAGGGTCGCGGTGCTGGTGACCCGCGCCGCCCTTAAGCTTGCTTCAGGCCAGCTCAACCTCGGAGCCCAGCGATGAACGGACGCTCGGAAGAAGATCGAATGCCGAAACGAAGGCTGGCCGCGGTCTTGATTGGAGCCGCGGCCTTACTGGTAGTCATCGTCGTTTTGGTAGGACGCGGCAAAATCGAGCCGGGCCTGCTGAGCCCGCCCGTCTCGCGCGCTCCCAATGTCCCGCTCGATATCGTGCGGCTCGAAACCGTCGCCAATACGCGCGACGCAATCGGAACCGTGCAGTCGCGAATCGAGGTCGACGCCGCAAGCCGCGTCTCGGCCACAGTGAAAGAGGTGACCATGCACGCGGGCGATCCGGTCAAGGTCGGCCAGGTGCTGGTGCGCCTCGACGACTCCGACCTCGAAGCCGCGGTTGCCCGCGCCAGAGGCCAACTCGCCGCGGCGCGTGCGAATCTCGACCGCGCGAGCAAGGACGAACGCCGCTTCAGCGCGCTCTTGAAGCGCGGCTCGGTGACCGCCCATGAGTTCGACGCGGTCCAGGCCAACTACCGTGCGAGCCGCGGCGACGTCGAGTCCGCGCGCGCGCAGGTCGCCGCTGCCGAGGCCTCGCTGAGATACGCGGTCGTGCGCTCGCCGGTCGCCGGGGTCGTGGCCGAACGCATGGTCGAGCCCGGAGACCTGGCGCTGCCCGGCAAGCCCCTCGTGCGCGTGTACGATTCCCACGCGCTGCGCGTCGAACTCCGCGTCCCCGAGGAGCTGACCCGCGACATCTCGGTCGGGATGGCGCTTACGGTGAACGTCCAGGCCGCGGGTCGCACCATCTCAACCAAAATCAATGAAATCGTGCCGGCCGCCGATCCCGCGAGCCGCACCTTCCTGGCGCGCGCGCCGATGCCCTCCGACGTCGGGCTCAGGCCCGGCATGTTCGCGAGCGCCTCGTTCGGCGTTGGCACGGAAAAAGTCCTGACCGTCGCCCGCTCCGCGATCGAAAGCGTCGGCCAGCTCGAAACCGTCCGCGTGCTCGAACAGGGCGCCGTGCGGGTGCGACAAATCACGACCGGGCGCGCCTACGGCGCTCGCGTCGAGGTGCTCTCGGGGCTTCGGCAGGGCGACAAGGTCCTGCTGAAAAACAGCGAACGAATAGCCGCCGGCCGGTCCTCCAATGGCTGACAACGGCGAGAAACTCGGATTCACCGCCCGGATAGTCGATCGCTTCCTTGGATCGAACCTGTCCGTCCTGCTGCTGCTCGCCTCGCTCGCGGCCGGAATTGTCGCGCTCGCGATCACCCCGCGCGAAGAAGACCCGCAAATCGTCGTCCCGATGGCGGATATCATCGTGCAGATGCCCGGCTCGACGGCGGCCGAGGTCGAAAACCTCGTCACTATCAATCTCGAGCGCCGGCTCTGGGAGATGGAGGGCGTCAGGCACATCTACTCGGTCTCGATGCCCGGCCAGGCGATGGTCACGGTGCGTTTCAAGGTGGGATGGAACGAGACCCAGGCACTCGTCGAAATCTACAATAAGATCGAATCCAACCGCGACGCCGTCCCGCCGGGCGTGACCGGGTGGATCGTCAAGCCGATCGGAATCAACGACGTTCCGATCGTCACGCTCACGCTTTACAGCGCGACCGAAAGCGACGCCCATCTGCGCCGAATCGCCGACGAGATTCTCCATCGCCTGCAGGAGGTGCCGAATACCGGCAAGTCGTTTATCGTCGGCGGGCGTCCACGCCGGATTCGCGTGATGCTCGACGCAGACCGTCTCGCCGGTCACGGGCTCACGCCGCTCGAAGTGTCACGCGCGCTCCAGGGCGCCGACGCCAATCTTCGGGTCGGCACGTTCGATAGAGGCAACCAGGTCTATATCGTTGACAGCGGTCCGTTCCTGCACAGCGCCGACGAGGTGCGAAACCTCGTCGTCGGCGTGCGCGACGGCCGCCCGGTTTACCTGCGCGACGTTGCCCGCGTGATCGACGGCCCCGCCGAGGCCACCGATTACGTGAAACTCGGCTTCGGTCCGGCGGCCCATTACCTGGCCGGAGAACCGGGACAACTGAAGCTCGGCCTTATCGGCAAGCGCGGCGAGACTTTTCCCGCCGTCACGATCGCGATCGCCAAGCGCCAGGGCACAAACGCCGTCGCCGTGGCCGAGCAGGTTTTGCGCAAGGTCGAGCAGCTAAAGGGCGTCGCGATTCCGTCCGACGTTCACGTGATGGCGACGCGCAACTACGGCGAGACCGCCAACGAGAAGGTCAACGAACTGGTGCGCGAGCTGCTTATCGCAGTCGTGATTATCGTGGCCCTGCTCGCCGTGTCGCTCGGGATGCGCGAGGCGTTCATCGTTGCGATCGCGGTGCCGGTCACGCTCGCGGTCACTCTTGTCGGCAATCTGTTGGCGGGCTACACGATAAACCGCGTCACGCTTTTCGCGCTGATCCTGTCGCTCGGTCTTCTGGTCGACGATCCGATCGTCGACGTCGAGAATATCCATCGCCACTTCCGCCTGCGCACCCATCCGCCGCGCCAGGCAACGCTGATCGCAGTCGATGAAGTGCGGCCGCCGACTATCCTGGCGACGTTCGCGGTTATCCTGTCGTTCATCCCGATGCTGTTCGTGACGGGGATGATGGGGCCGTATATGCGGCCGATGCCGTTCAACGTGCCGCTCGCGATGCTGATGTCGCTGATCGTCGCGTTCACGATAACGCCGTGGGCCTGCTACCACCTGCTGCGCAGGGAGTACGACCGCCCGGCGGAAAAAGAACCGGAAGAAGAATCCGCGTGGGTCCGACGATGGTATCGACGGCTGGTCGAACCCCTGCTCGACAGCCCGCGGCGCGCGCGGATGTTTCTCTTCGGCGTGGTAGGAGCGCTGGTCGTCTCGATCCTGCTGGTCGTTTTCGGCTTCGTGCCGGTCAAGATGCTCCCGTTCGACAACAAGAACGAGCTTCAACTGGTGGTCAACATGCCGGAGGGAACGCCGGTCGAGGACACCAACAAGGTTCTCGACGATCTCGGCCGCCTGATGGCGCGCGAGCCCGAGGTGACCGCCTTTCAAACCTACGCGGGCACTGCGGCGCCGTTCGGCTTCAACGGGATGGTGCGTCATTACTACATGCGCCACGAGCCGTGGCAGGGCCAGGTGCGTATCCAGTTGGCGCCCAAAGCCGACCGCGCCGAAGGCTCGCACGAGTTCGCGCTCCGGATCCGCCCCGAAGTCGAAAAAATCGCGCGCGAGGATCACGCCAAAACGATCCAGATCGTCGAAACTCCGCCCGGACCCCCCGTGCTCGCCAGCGTGGTCGCGGAAATATACGGCCCGACCGCAGGCACCGAGTACGGACAGATGATCGCGTACGGGCGCGAACTGCGGAAGGTCTTCGAGCATACCGCCGGACTCGCGGACACCGACGACTCGTCGATCGCGGCCCAGCCGCGCCTTCAGTTCATGCTCGATCGCCGCAAGGCCGCGCTCAACGGAGTCAGCGTCGAGCAGGCGGCCCAGACCCTTGCGATCGTGCTCGGCGGGCGCGCCGCCGTTCCGGTCCATACCAACACCGAGCGCACGCCGCTCATGGTCGAACTCAGGATGCCGCGCGCGGATCGCTCGTCGATCGGACGCCTGCTCTCTTCGGTCAAGCTTCGCGGCGCGGGCGGCGCGATGGTGCCGCTGTCGGAACTGGGCACGGTCAAGCAGACCGTCGCCGAGCAGCCCATCTATCACAAGGATTTGCGCCGCGTGGTGTTCGTGATGGCTGAGACGGTCGGCGAGAGCCCGGTCAACGAAGTGCTATGGCTCGAAAGCCACACCGCGAAGATGTTCCCGCCCGGCTACACCGTCAACTGGTCCGGCGAGGGCGAGTGGCACATCACGGTGACCGTCTTCCGCGATCTCGGAATCGCCTTCGGCGCGGCGCTGTTCTTCATCTTCGTGCTGCTGGTCGCGCAGACCGAATCGATGGCGATCTCGCTCATCATCATGGCCGCCATCCCGCTCACCCTGATCGGCATCATGCCCGGCTTTTTCATCCTGAACCTGCTGACCGAGACGCATATCGCGAGCTATGCCGATCCCACGTTCTTCACCGCGACCGCGATGATCGGAATGATCGCGCTTGCGGGAATCGTGGTGCGAAACTCGATCATCCTTATCGATTTCATCCGTCACGGTATCGCGCGCGGCCTTGCGCTCAAGGAAGCGGTGCTCGAAGCGGGCGCGATCCGCTTGCGTCCAATCGTGCTTACCGCGGGCGCGGCGGCGCTCGGCTCGGCAGTGATCACGCTCGACCCGATTTTCTCGGGCCTTGCGTGGGCGTTCATCTTCGGCATCTTCGCCTCGACCGCTTTCACCCTCGTCGTGATCCCGCTCATCTACTACATGGCGTATCGCAATGCTCCGGCCCTCGGGCCGGATGAAGAGGAGTCTCAACCATGACGCTCGAACGAAAGGTGCGCGCGCTGGCTGGATCGCTGGTTCTGATCGGCCTTTTCCTGTCGCTGGTATGGAGCCGGTATTGGCTGTTCCTGGATTTGTTCGTGGGCCTGAACCTGCTGCAATCCGCCTTCACCGGATTCTGTCCCGCGGAAAAAATTCTCGCGCGGATCGGAACTGCCCAGCCGGCGACTTCGCAAGGCGCAGACGGCCCGCATCCCGCAGCCTAGCCGTGCTCAATCCTTGTCATCAGGCGGAGAAGCTAAAATGAGCAACAAGTTTTCACGTATTGTTGCCGCCGGCGCCGCGGCGGTTGCGCTGTCGATGCTCTCGCTCGCGCCGATTCCGGCTCTCGCCCAAACCACCAACCTGCCGCCGCGCACGCATCCTCGCGAAACCCGGATGAGCCTCAAGGCGCATGAGATGCAGTCGAGGCTCGAGCAGGAAATCGCCACTGCCATGCTCGCCGGCTCCTTTCGGTTCCGAAAGGAAGCTCGGCGGGCACGATGTTTTGTGGCGTCGCGCGCTCACGCGGCCGGCGGCGCGTGGCATGAGCCCGACGCGTCCGGTAAAACTCATCGCAATGGCTGATGATACGACTAGTTTTGAAGAACGCTGGCTTATGAGCCAGGCGCCTGCGACGGGACGCCGCGCGCAGGCCCATCGATTGGCCGCCGCGATGCGCCGGGTGATCGATCAGCTCGTGCAGGTCGCCGCACCCGAGGACGATTTGCGCGCCGCCGCCGACGCGCTCGAACGCTACGCCAAACGCCTCGCGCGCTATCCCGTCTCGCGCGTGTACGAAGGTTTCGCCGAGACCGCCAATGCCGGCGATCCCCACGCCTTTTTCGACCATAGCCCGCTGATCGGACTTTCCAATCCGCTCGCTCCGCCAATCAGGGCGGTCGTGGAGGGCGACAAGGTTATAGGACACGCGAACTTCGGCGTCGCCTACGAAGGTCCGCCCGGATACGTCCACGGCGGATTTTTGGCCGCGTCGTTCGACGAGGTGCTCGGGATGGCGCAAACCCTGACCGGGAATCCAGGGATGACGGGAACCCTGACGATACGCTACCGTAAACCCACGCCCCTTCTGACCGATCTCCTGTTCGAAGCGAAGGTCGACAAGGTCGAGGGCCGCAAAATCCTGGTGAGCAGCCAGGTCTCGGCCGAGGGAGTGATGACGGCGGAGGCCCAGGGACTTTTCATTTCGGTCGGCCAGGAGCGGTTTGCAAAGATGGCGGAGGCGGTGCTCGCCAAGGCGAGCGCGCAGCCGAAAAAGTAGACTGTCGTTCCGATTGGATGGAGAGAGCGTGACCATGTACAAAGCCGTGGCGATTTGGGGCACACGCGAGGACAGCGACATCGAGGCGTTCGAAAAGGACTATCGCGAGGTTCACGTTCCGCTCGCGCGCAAGGTGCCGGGTCTGAAGAAGTTGATTCTCACCCGTATCGACTCGGGACTTGAAGGCGCAAAGCCGCCCTTCTATCGCGTCGCCGAGCTTTACTTCGACAGCAAGGAGGCACTGGAGAAGGCGCAGCAAACCCCGGAATGGATTGCGATGCGCGAGAACGGGGCCAGGATGGTCGAGCGCTTCGGCGTCACGCTCGCCGCTGCGTTCGGCACCCCGCAAGAGTAATTCTTTGGACAACCGGTCGGCAACGCTCACCGTCGGATGAACAGATAATCGTCCTTATGAATCAGGCAGGGAGAGACTGAAGATGTACAAAATCGTGGCGATTTGGGGCGCACCCAAGGACAGCGACATCGAGGCGTTCGAGAAGCATTACCGCGAAGTTCACGTTCCGCTCGCGCGCAAGGTGCCGGGTCTGAAGAAGTTGATTCTCACCCGTATCGATTCGGGGCTTGAAGGCGCAAAGCCGCCCTTCTATCGCGTCGCGGAGCTTTACTTCGACAGCGAGCAGGCGCTCGAGAAAGCGCATCATGCGCCCGAGTGGACCGCGATGCGCCAGGACGCGGGCAAGATGGTCGAGCGCTTCGGCGTCACGCTGACCGCGGCACTCGGCACCCCGCAAGAGTAATTCCTGTAGAGAACCGCAGCCGCAACGCCCGCGTCGTCCGACGGCGCGGGCGTTCGCATCTGAAGGTCAGCAGAACGTCCACGCGCGCGCAATTCATGTGCGGATTTGGCGGCGGAGGTCTTTGAGCGAAAGCGTATTGAGAACGTCGGCGGGCTCGATCCATCCGCGCCGCGCCTGGTTCACTCCGTAGACCAGTCCGCCGAATTGGCTCGGATGATGCGAATCGCTGGAGATGACCAGCTTTACGTCCGCATGTTTCGCGGCAAGGCACGCGGTATCGGTGAGATCGAGCCTGTCGGGTTGCGAGTTGGCTTCGAGTGCACATCCTTCGCCGTGCGCAGCCTTTAGCACTTCGGCGAGATCGAACGCGCTCGGGTCGCGCTTGCCGAGCAGGCGTCCGCTCGGATGGCCGATCACGTCAACGTTGCGGTTCTTGATCGCGCGCACCAGCCTTCGCGTCATGTCGCGAGGCGCCTGATCGAATTTGTAATGGACTGAAGCGACCACCCAGTCGAGTTCCGCAAGCACGTCGTCGGGCAGGTCGAGGCTCCCGTCCTCGATGATATCGACCTCGATTCCGCGCAGCAGCGTGACCCCTTCGATGTGCGACTGCACCTTTTCGATTTCGCGCCATTGCTTGCGAAGCCGCCTGGGATCGAGCCCGTGAGTCATCGCGAGCCGCTGAGAATGATCGGTCACGGCGAAATATTCGAGTCCCGCCTCGCGCGCCGCGTGCGCCATCTCCTCAATCGACGCGCGGCCGTCGGTGTAGGTGGAATGGGTATGCAGATCGCCGCGCAGATCCTTGCGCTCGATAAGATGCGGCAGTTTTCCTTCGGCGGCGGCTTCGACCTCGCCCCGGTCCTCGCGCAGCTCGGGCGGAATCAATTCAAGGCCGAGCTTTTCGTAGATCTCTTCTTCGGTTCGTCCCGCGATCGGCCTTTCGCCGCGCAGCAGCCCGTATTCGTTGAGCATCAGATGCTTCTTCTGCGCGATCCTGCGGATATGGACGCCGTGAGCCTTCGAGCCGGTGAAGTAGACCATCGCGGCGCCGTAGCTCTCGCGTGGCACCACGCGGAGATCGACCTGTAGCCCGCCCTTCATCACCACAGTCGTCTTGGTTTCTCCGCTGCCGAGCACCTGTTCGATTTTTGGATATGCGAGCAAGCGCTCCATCACGTCGGCGGGTTTCGAGGAAATCGCGAGCATGTCGAGGTCGCCGACCGTGTCGCGTTTTCTGCGGAAGCTTCCCGCGGCTTCCACGACTTCAACGGCGCGCGATTTCTTGAGATACGCGACGAGTTCGTTGACCTCGCCGGCGGCCTCCGCGTAAAGCCATCGTTTGGCTTCGGTCTCGGGCCGTTTTTCGAGCGCTTCCTTGATCCGCTCGGCGGTTTTCCTGCCGAAGCCGCGCAGCGATTCGAGTGCGCCGGATTCGATCGCGTTCTTCAGGTCCGCGACGCTTTTTACCTTGAGCTGGTCGGCGAGTTGACGGACGCGCTTGGGACCGAGACCAGGAAGGTTCATCAGCGCGACCACGCCTTCGGGCACCTTGGCGCGAAGCTCGCGATGGAGCGGGATATAGCCGTCCTTGATCAGCGCGTGGATTTTGCCCGCGAGATCATCGCCGATTCCGGGAACCTCGGCCATGTCCTCGGCGGGCATCTCCGCGAACTGCACCGGATGGTCGCGCACGGCGCGCGCGGCGTTGCGATAGGCGCGGACGCGGAAGAAGTTCGCGCCCGTAAGTTCGAGCATGTCGGCGATCTCGTCGAAGACCCTGGCGATCTCCTGATTCTGCATCGGCGCGCCGCCCTTGCGGCCTGACTCAATCGCCGGCCGCCATCTTCAACTTCTTAAGCCGCCGGCTTTAACGCAAGCACGCGCGAATTCGCGGGCAAAACGGAATTTCTATCGCAGGCCGACCCACGAACGCTTGGCGATCTTCTTCCATCGCGCGCGGATCGCGTCGTACTCGGCCTCGGGCAGCGCACCCGCGGCGGCTGCAGCGACGTTATCCGCGATTCTCGCGGGATTGGTGGTCCCGACAATCGCGGTATGGACGCCCGGGATGCTCAGCGTGAAGCGGAGCGCCGTCGCGACCGACTCTTTCAGCTCCTGTTTCAGAAAATCGTAGTCCAGCTCGGCCAGCCGCTCGCGATACGGGCGCGAATAGAACTCCATCGGGAGCTCGCCCTTTCGCCACGCTGCGTTCGCGATCGGGCGCTTGGCGATAACGCCCATCCCGCGCTCCATCGCGGCCGGGATGATTTTCTCGATCGCCTCCTGGTCGGCGATACTGACGGATATCTGCAGCGTGTCGAACGCGCCACTCTGAACCGCGTACATCGCGTCTTCGCCGTCGCCGCTGTATCCGATACAGCGAATCTTGCCCGCCTTGCGCGCGCGCTCGAGCGCGTTTATCGCGTCGCCCTTGCGAAGAACCGCCTCGGAGCAACTGTGAAGCTGGACGAGATCGAGATGGTCGGTGCGAAGGCGCTTCAGGCTGCGCTCGATACTGTTCGCGATGAGCGTCGGGCTGAACTCCGCGCCGCCGAGTCCGTCGCCGTGCCCGCACTTGGTCATCACCACGTATTCGCGGCGCCGACGGGATACCGCGCGGCCGATTAGTTCCTCGCTATCGACGTAGCAGGCCGCGGTGTCGATCACGTTGACGCCCGCGTCCAGTTCCGCGTTCAGAATTTTTTCGGCAACGCTCGCGCTCGCGCCCTGGTAACCGATTTCCGAGCCGCCAAAGCCTAGAACGCTGACCTCGAATCCCGTCTTTCCGAACTTGCGCCGTTCCATACGGCCCAAGGTTATGGTGGAGCGGGCATCTTTGGAAAGCGCCGATTCGGAATCGGCCGCGAGCGGCCGGCGCCGTTTCGATTACGCGGCCTGCTCAATCGCGCGCCGGCCGGGAAGCGCTTTCCAGAGATGCCACAGGGCGAGTATCGCGACTCCGGCCGCGAAGACGAACATCATTATGCCGCCGAGTTGCGGGTAGGAGCTGACCGTGAAATTGGCGACTTGGTGGGTGCCGATTATCACCGGCATGAACGGCTTGATAGTGATTGCCGCGTGCGGATCGAGGTCGTGACCGAAAATATATAGTCGGTACACGTACCGGCCGAATGCGAAGAGCATTATATATCCAGTAAGCACCGCGAGATCGACAAGGCTTCGGCCGTTGCCGATGAACGCGACGCGCAGCGCGAGAAGGATCAGGATGCCGACTGCGAACGGTATCCAGTCCAGGTCGGCGAGATGGGCGCGCTGAATCGTCTTCATCCCGATATAGTGATTAAGCTCGTTTATCTCCTGGACGTCGTGCCCGCCGTGACCGCCCTCGATCTTGTACGAGTAGATATTCACATAAAGCCCGTAGGGATACTGCGGCGCGAACATGCTGATACGCCATAGCGGGGCGAGGTAGCTGAGCCCGAGCACGACTACCAGGGCGAGCAGCCAGATTCGCGAGTAGTTGCCGACCGGTTCCTCGAGCTTTCCGTATAGGGCCTGCAAATGAGAATTCACCGTCGTTTCCTCCCGGATTGGAGATTCCAGGGCTTCGGGCGCTGACGATTGGGCCGCCCGCCCGATTCAAACAGCGTCGCCTCGCGCGAATGACCTCCAGGCAAGCAGCCACGCCGCAAAGCCGACGGCGAGCGGCCAGAGTGTGCCGAGTGCGAACAGCCATCCCGCGCCGATCCGGTTCGCGAGATAGAAGCCGACCGGACCGAGCACGCCGAGCGACGGCTCGGTCGCGGAAAGCAGCGCCATCCGCGCCGTCTCGACCGGGTTGAGACACGCCAGCAGGAATACGGCACGCGCATTGAGCCGCCACTGGAGCATCAGGCCGATCAGCGCAAAATCGAGCATCACGACGGCCGTCACCCAGATGACGAGCAGATAGACCATCGCCTTGGCCTGATTGCGCACCGCGACCGACACTGCGAGCGCGATCCCGACGAAGGCCCATCCGAGCGACGCCGAGATCGCGATCGCCCGGCCCAGGAACGTCCACGGGATACTCTGTCCGAACGCGAGCCGCCCATAGACGCCGAGCGCAACCATCAGGGCGGCCAGCGGCGCCATCAGGACCGCGTAGCGGACGATCGACACTCCGCCGAAGTACTCGTTGCGGGTTATCGGATGGCTCAGCAGCAGTTCGAGCGTTCCGTCCTCGCGCGCGCGGCTTATCACCTGACCCGAGCCGGTCAGCGCAAGGAGCGGGATGAGCAGCACGAGTCCGTTGCAGAGCGAAAGCAGCACGCGGCCCATCCCGGCAAAACCGAGCACGTCGGATTCGCGAAGCCCGACCAGAACGAACATCGCGCCCATCGCCGCGTACAGCACGATCAGGAAGACGAGCCATCGCAAGCGCTTCACTTCGGCCAAGTCAAGCCGCGCAACCGCGGCAAGCCGCATCGCCGCACTGCCCATCATCGTTCCTCCGCGCCGGCAGGCGGCATCCCCGAGCGAAGCTCCCGCTTTCGCACGCTTACGTAGTGCCCGGCCTCGGCGAGCGACATCGCGCTCTCAGTTCCCTTGCGGACCGCTGCGAGGTTGTAGCCCATCGGGCTTTCCTTGCCGCGCACGAACGCGACCTGGTTCGCCCTGAGCCATGCGCCGGCGTCGAAGGCGTGAAAGTAGATCGCATGGACGCGAGGATGATGCTCCGCGACGAATGCGAGCAGGCATCCGGGATCGTCGAAGTCGTAAACTTCTCCGTCCGTGGTCTGGAGCTGGGCGGCAAAGCGCGGGTCGCTGATGCTCATCCCGCATTCGGCGCACGATTCGCGATCGAATATGATCGGGCGCACGCCTTCGGGCGGTTGCTGCAAGCGAATCACTACGAGGGCGAGCACGCCCATGGCGACAAGTCCGAGCACCAATGCGGTCGCCGTCCATTTCGATTTCGTAGCTATCGTTCCAACTCCTCGGGTCATTCGCCCACGTCGACGCTTTCCATGTCGCGCACGACGATATTGGCGAAGTCGCCGTCGCACTTTTCGGAAATCTCGGCGAGCAGTTGCGCCTTCTCCGCGCGCGTAACCGTCTTTGCCCACGCTCCCGCTGCGCCTGGATTGAAGCCGCGCCCGCGAAGCCATTCGACGTGGGTTTTCGCGATATCGTAAAGCTCGATCACGCTGACCGTGCGCGACTCGAGGAAGGTGTTCACCGAGCCGTCGAAGCTCACCCGTCCGCTTTCCAGCGCGAGCACGTGATCGACCAGATGCTGGATCTCTTCGAGGCGGTGCGAACAGAGGATCAGCGTCGAGCCGTCGGCAACCTGTTCGTAAAGCCTGTAGAACGCGCGCCGGCTTGCCGCGTCAAGGCTCGCCGTGGGCTCGTCAAGGATGAAAAGGTCGGCGCGCGTTGAAAGCGCAAGCGCGAGCATCAGCTTCTGCCTGGTGCCGCCCGAAAGCGCGCGCACCGGAAGCCCGGCCACGGCTCCAACGTCGAATCCGAGTTGCGAGGCGGTCGCCGCGATTGCCTCCGGAGCAAGTCCGCGCACCACCGCAACCGTCTCGACGATTTCCTCGACCGTGGCTCCGAGTTGCGGCGCCACCTGCGGAACGTAGGCGAGGCGCTCGGCAAGGCGCGTGCGATGCTCGAACGGCGAATGGCCGTCGAGCCGCACCTCGCCTTCGCACGCGAGCAGCCCCATGATGATTCGCGTAAGAGTCGATTTTCCCGAACCGTTGGGGCCGATAAGCGCAACCTTCCGTCCGACCGGGATGACGGCCGAAACGTCGCTCAGCGCCTTCACCTCGCCGAACCACTTGCTCACGTTCTTGAGCTCGATGCGCATCAGGAATGCACCGATGAACGCGCGCTCGCCGAGCCAGCCGGCGGTTCCATCCTGGGCATCGGGTCAACCAGCAGCGGCCTGGGTTTGAACAACGGGAACATCTCGCTAATGGT
>JAKAVX010000015.1 GCA_021827465.1 Deltaproteobacteria bacterium
TAAGCGGCGATCTCGTCCAGCCGAGCACCACGAAGTCCGAGGGTCGGCATATGGGCGCCAGGCTTCACATTGTCCGGATTTTGGATCCATCTTTTCAGATCGATGGAGAGATGTCCTTGAGGATGCGGCTGCCAAAATGGGTCAGATTGGGGCCAAAAGAACTCTTGGAAACCCCCGCGATGGCGTGGCAGGTCGTGCATAGACCGCCGGCAAAGATCTGCGCGCCACGCTCCGCCTCGCCATCGTCGGCCGGCGCAACCGGCGTCTGTTCCTGATGACGCACCCACGCATCGAACTCCGCAGGCGAAACCAGGAAGACCCGAAACCGCATGTTTCAAATTCATTCCCCGAGCGAGCGCAATTTCACGATTCGCGGCTTTTGACTGGCGCTGTTTGGCTCGACCCGAAGTTGCACACCAATAGCCAGCGCGCCTGCTCTCCGGCGAGAGAGGCGCGCAAGACAAGCCGTCTGCGGATCATCCCCCCACTACCGCTTCCCGGACAGAGAAAACTCGAAGTTCGCTTTTGCCAGCGAGCCACCGTTCAGAACGACCTTCTGCTCTTGCTGGCCGAGACGCTCGGTCCACACCTTTAGGACGTAGTTGCCTGGCGGAACACCGCTGATTTCATAATGTCCCTGCTGATCCGTCACGGCATAATAGGGCGTGTCCGTTACGACGACGTAGGCGACCATCCACGGGTGGGCGCTGCAAATAACCGCGACCACGCCCGGCTTGTCGGGTACGAAGGTCGGGCGCGACTTCGCTGCGGTCATTCCCCTTGGGTTGACGATCCAGCTGGCAAGAGTTTTTCCGCCGGGAACCACGGCGTCCAGGGAATGGTAAATCGCGTCATAGTCCCTGATCACCACCGACTCACCGACAGTCGTCGCCACAACATGCGGAACGAACCGGCAATGCCGGCAGTCGAGGTATTGAACCTTGTTGGGAATAACAATCGGCTTGCTGCCTGCGGCACCCTCGAGTGTGACCACTGCGTACCGGATTCCCTTGTCCCGCCCGACAACTAGGCTTTCGTCTGGCACGGCTTTGGTCTGACAGGGAATCGTGTCGTAGTCGAGACTGCGTTTTTGCGATTTCGGAACCTCGCCTACAAACTTAACGGAGCCGGTGACAGCGCCGACGCCGGCGCTTACCTGCGCCCATCCCAAGCTGTGCAACGGCACCGTAAGGCTGGCAAGAAACATAATTGCCAGCGACAGAATAGCCCTCTTTGCAACTGTGGCGAGCGTCATTTTGGCGCCTCCTTGCAAGAACCTGTTCGCCGAAGCGGCGGTCCGCACGTCTGCCAACGCCCGGCAGGAGCGCGGGGCGTTTACAAATGTTACAAAGGGACTAAGGCAAGCTGCGTGCCAAATGGATAGTCGAATTCTGGCTAGTTATTTTTGAAGCAGCCGTTTCAAAGAGTAACTGGCTTACAAAATAAATTTCATAATGTAACAGGAAGGGATGCCTCATTGCGGATTTCAAGCTTCTTCCCGCAAGAGCGCCGAAGGATGCCTATGGTCTTGCGCCGATTCTCGACTGCGGCGGCGCAACTTCCACTGGAGTATTTAGCGGGGGACAAGGCTGCTCAACGTATTCCGCCTCGACGCAGCATATTCCGTTGCCGTTCGCTCGATTAGCTCGGCAACGCTCTGAACTCGATCGACGCCGGAAACCGAATGGCCCGCGCTCCAGATATCCTTGTACCGCCGCGGCCCGGACATCTCTCCCTTGCTGCTGAAGTTCTTCGCCGCCTGCTCGATCGAAACGCGCGGCGGCAGCGCCTCGGGATCCATTCCGGCCGCGACGATCGAGGGCCGCAGCATGTTGGTGTCGAGACCGGTAAACGCCTGGGTGAGCATCACGTCGTCCATGCCCGAATCCACCAGCATCCGCTTGTACGCGGGCGTTGCCATGCTCTCGTCGGTGGCGATGAATTTCGTGCCCATGTAGGCAAGATCGCATCCGAGCACTTCCGCGGCCCAGAGCGCGGCGCCGTCGGCGATACCGCCGGCCAGGACGATCGGTCCGTCGAATATCCGGCGCACCGCACGCACGAACGCCAACGGATTAAGCCATCCGGTCTGGCCACCCGCACCGGCAGTCAGCAGGACGAGGCCGTCGGCTCCCGACGCGATCGCCTTCTCCGCATGCCGAAGCGTCGCGACGTCGGCGAATACGACGCATCCCACATCGTGCAGCGGACCAATTGCCTCGCCTGGAGAACCGACGCTCGTAATCACCATCTCGACCCGATGCCTTACCAACACCTCGAGTTCGGCGCGCATCTCGGCGCGCTTGATAATCAGGTTCGGGCAGAATGGAGCGGGCGGACGGTGTGGAGACTTCTCGGCCGCATCCGCAAGGGCCGACTCGATTTGCGTCAACCACGCACTGACGCCCTCGATCGACCGGGCGTTCGCGAGCGGGAACGATCCGATGACGCCGGCCTTGCATGCGGCTATCACCAGGTCGGGTCCGGATACGGCGAGCATCGGCGCGGCGATCAACGGCAGTACGAGCCGGCTTGCGATTTTCTCCGGCACACGCTTGGAGAGCATCGTTCAGGCGTCCTTCTGCAGGACGTGAACGACGCATACCGCGCCCACTCCAACCATGTGGGCCAGTCCGACACGCGCATCGGGCTGCTGGCGCACGCCGGCTTCGCCGCGCAACTGGCGCGTTATCTCGGCGACCTGCCCGACGCCGGTGGGCCCGATCGGATGCCCCATCGCGAGCAGTCCTCCCGACGCGCTGATTGCGCATCTGCCGCCAATGTCCGCCTCGCCGGAGGTTATCATGCGCGCGCCTTCGCCCTCGCCGCAGAGCCCCATGGCCTCCACGTAGAGCAACTCCTCTATCGTGAAAGCGTCGTGCAGTTCGAGCACGTCGAGGTCATCGGGCGAGATTCGCGCCTCATCGTAGGCCTGGGCAACGGTCTCGCGCGTGAGTTCCGCGTCGAAATTCTTCGCGCCGCGATAAACCCGCTCCGAGCGCGAGACCGAGGCCGTTACCCGCACGGCCCGCGAGCGATCGATCCCGAGCTTTTCGATCGCATCGTCGGAAGCAACGATGACTGCCGCGGCGCCTTCGCCGACCGGGCAGCATTGCAGGCGCGTCAGCGATCCGGAAATCGGCGGGCCGGCGAGCACCTCTTCGAGCGTGACCGCCTTCTGGCGCTGCGCGTACGGATTGTTCGCGCCGTTGCGATTGTTCTTCACCGCGACCGACGCGACCTGCTCGGCCGTCGCCCCGTAGCGGTTCATGTACTCATTGGCAAGCAGTGTGAAATGCGTGAACGGAACCACGCGCCGGCCGACCAGGTCGCGGATGTTGGTCTTCGCCGGAGCCATCGCGACCGGACCGGGCTTGTCCACGCCGACCGCCAGCGACACGTCGGCCAGCCCGCTGGCGACGTCGAGACACGCCTGCCGCACCGCGGTAGAACCCGAGGCAGAGGCGTTCTCCACCTGTGCCATCGCAATTCCCGTCGCGCCCAGATGCCGGAGCATCGGGCGGCTCGCCGCCATTCCAATAAGCGCCGTACCCGTGTAGGCCGACTCGACCGAGCGCCATTCAATTCCCGAATCTTTCAGCGCCTCGCGCACCGCCGTGAGCCCGAGCGCCACGTACGGCGTCTCGCTCAAGCGCTGATAGCGATGCAGGCCGATACCGACCACGTAAACCGGACGCATCTCACGCAGCGTCTTTTTCATCGCACCGCCTCCTGCTTCGCGAAGCGCAGTTCGTTTGCACGTCCGCCCTCGCCGTCTATCGTGACGACCACCGCACGCATTCGATCACCGATTTTGAGGCCCTCGTCGGTGCGCTGCGTTAGAATCGCGCGGATTGCAGGGCCGTCGTCGAGAACGATCACGCCAACGGTGAATGGCGCCTCTATGTCCTTTCCCTGATGCAGATGGACCGTCGCGAAGGAGCTGAGCGTACCATCGCCGCGAAGCGGCTTCGGCTCCAACTGCTCCGCGGGCGCGCCGCAGGATTCGCATCCGTACGATTGCGGTGGAAAGAACACGTACCCGCATGCGCGGCACTTGCCGCCGTTGAGCGACGGCTCGGGCGACGCGGAAAAGAGACTCGATTCAGACGCTCCTTCGGCCATGTAAAGCCTCCCCGGGAACAGTTGACCCGAACCATACGTAGTCAGTCAACAAATATGCTAACAGTCCCGTAGTGACGACGACGAATTCTCACCGACCGCCGGAGAAGAAGCCCGTCTGATGCTCTCCGACGTCCACATGCTGGAAATTTCCGCGCCGGAGACGATGCTCGCCGGACGAATCCTCGCCGACCTGGGAGCGGACGTGGTCGTGATCGAGCCGCCGGGCGGCGCCCCCGGACGCCGGATGGAACCGTTCCTGGGCGGCGTTCCCGGGATCGAGCGCAGCCTGACGTGGCATGCGATGAATCGCAACAAGCGCGCGATCACGCTCGATTTGCACACGCCGGACGGGCGCGCGCTGCTCGCCTCGCTCACGCGCGACTTCGACGCAATTTTGGAAACCGCGGCTCCCGGCGGCGGGGCGCCGCTGGACGGAATCGAACTGCCGCAGAGAACGATGCGATGCACGATCTCCGCGTTCGCACGCTCAGGACCGAAGAGCGACTATCTCGCGACCGATCTGCTGGTGATAGCGTCGAGCGGAACCCCGTCGATGACTGGCGACCCGGATCGTCCGCCGCTGTTCTTCACGGTACCGCAATCGATAATGGAAGGCGGAGCTGAGGCGGCGATTGCGGTGCTTGCCGGAATCGTCGCCCGCGACCAGGGCGGCGGCGGCCAGCGCGTGGAGGTATCGGCCCGAATTGCCGCGATGGTGACGGCGCTCAGCATCCCGATCTATATCAGCGCCGGAAACCCGGAGCCCAAACGGACGGATGTCGTCATCGCCGGAGTGCGCGTTCCGTCAATCTACGAGTGCGCCGACGGATACGTGCTGGTCACGGTTCCCGCGTTCGGCCCGGCGTTCGGCCCGATGACCGCGCGCCTGGCCAAATGGGCGGCCGACGAAGGGCATCTTTCCCGCGAGGTTGCCGAAGTCAACTGGATCACGTTTCCCCGCGACCTGGCGGAGAAGACTTCCACGCCGGAACATCTGCGCGCGCTTGTCGAAGGCGTCGCGTCGCTGTGTCGGGGCAAAACCAAGTCGGAAATCGGCGCTGCCGCGCGAACACTCGGATTGCTTGCCGCGCCCGTGATGGACATGAAGGATGTCGTCGAGTCGCCGCAATATCGCGAACGGGGGCTTTGGACGCCAGTGCGAATCGCCGTCGATGGACGCGAGATCGACGCGCCCGCGCGTTTCGCGCAGTTCTCGAATTTCTCGATCGAAACCATGCGCCCGGCGCCGTCGCTGTCGGAACATACGGCCGAGATCCTTCGCGGCCACGCCGGCGTCTCCGACCTCGAACTGCAGGCCCTGTTCGTTCACGGAGTCATATAGATGACCGCACCGCTTGAAGGCGTTCGCGTGCTGGACATGAGCTGGGTGATGGTCGGTCCGGTGAGCGGCCGTTATCTCGCTGATCTCGGCGCAGACGTGGTCAAGATCGAAAGTCGCAGCCGGATCGATCCGCTGCGAACGCTCGGTCCCTTCAAGGACGGCAAATCCGGACCCGAGCGTTCGATTTCCTATCACAACATGAACGCGGGCAAGCGCGGTCTCGCGGTGAACCTCAAGCAACCGCGCGGGCGCGATCTGATTCTCCGTCTCGCCGACTGGGCCGACGTTGTGCTCGAAAGCTTCACGCCCGGCGTGCTCGAGTCGCTGCGCCTCGATTACGCCAATCTGAAGGCGCGCAAGCCGGACATCATAATGGTGTCAACGAGCATCCTCGGCCAGACGGGGCCGCATGCGGCGGGCACCAGCGGTGTGGGCACGATGGGCGCGGCGATGTCGGGCGCGTCAGGACTGCTCGGATGGCCCGATCGCGCGCCGTGTGGAACCTTCGGCCCATGGACGGACGGCGTTGCGCCGCGCTTTATCGTCACGAGCATCCTCGCGGCGTTGCATCGGAAATCGCGCACGGGCCAGGGATGCTACATCGACGTTGCGCAGGCTGAGGCCGGAATCCAGTTCGTTGCGCCCGCTTATTACGAATACGCAGCGAATGGCATGATTCCCGGGCGCCGCGGCGAGGCGGGCTCGCCTCTGCGATGCCCGCAGGGCGTTTACCCATGTGCCGGCGAGGATCGATGGATTGCAATTGACGCATCCGCTGATGAGCACTGGCGGCGAATGCGCGCGGCCGTCGGCGCACCGCTCCTCGATGCGAAGTTCGACACCCTGCTCGGGCGCCTGCGCAATCGCGATCGTATCGAGCGCGCAACCGCCGAATGGACCCGCATCCGTGACGCGCAGGAAACGGAAACTCTGCTTCAGCGCGCCGGCGTTCCGGCCCATATTGTGTCGCGGGCCGGCGATCTGGCGCGCGATCCTCACCTGAGAAGCGCGAACCACTTCAGAAAGATCGAGGACCCGGAATTCGGCGAAGCTGAAATCGAGGGACCCCGCGCATCGTTCGAGGGCACGCCGCTGCCCGAAACGCGGCGAGGGCCTCGAATCGGCGAGCATAGCGCCGAGGTTCTTCGCAGCATCTGCGGCATGAGCGAGCGCGAGATCGGAGCATTGAAAGAGGCGGGCGTACTGGCCTGACCACGCCATCACGGGAGGAACATGAAATTGGGAAAGAACATTCTTGATTTGAGTGGACGCGTCGGACTCGTCACCGGCGCGGGACAGGGCGTCGGTCGTGCGGTTGCGCTCAGGTTCGCTGAGAACAACGCGGCCGGCGTGGTCGTGAACGATTTCAATCTTCAACGCGCCGAAGCCGTCGCCACGGAGGTCGAGAAAATCGGCGTCGGCGCGCTGCCGGTGCAATGCGACGTCACCAGCTTCGAATCCGTCACAGAAATGTTCGAGCAGGCGCGCGCAAAATTCGGCAAGGTCGACATCCTTGTGAACAATGCGGGCAACGCCGGTCCCGATCCGAGCAAGGTCGCGCGCAAGCCGTTCTGGGAGCAGGAGCCGAAGGACTGGGAGCCGTTTCTCGCGACCAATCTTTTCGGTGTCTTCAACTGCGTGCGCGCCGCGGGACCGCAGATGATCGCGAACAAATACGGCAAGATTGTGACGGTGATTTCCGACGCGGGCCGCGTGGGCGAGCCGCGCCTGGAGATTTATTCCGGGGCGAAGGCGGGCGCCGCCGGTTTCATGCGCGCCGTCGCGAAGGACCTCGGCCGCGCGAACATAACCGCGAATTGCGTTGCGCTCGGAACAACCCGCACTCCTGCAATCGAACGCGGGCTCGCCGATCCCGAATCGGTCAAGCGGATTCTGAAGGTGTATCAGATAAAGCGAATCGGCGAGCCGGAGGACGCCGCTAACATGATCCTGTTCCTCTCTTGCGACGCGTCGAGTTGGATCACCGGTCAGACAGTTCCCGTCAATGGCGGATATTCGTTCGCGATTTGAACGGAACCTGGAGAAAGCCGTGGCCTACGAAACAGTCATCCTCGAGCGCAAAGGCGGTATCGGTTATCTGACGCTGAATCGCCCCGAGCGCGCAAATACGATCAGCTTTCAACTGATGCACGACGTGGTTGGCGCGATGGAGGAAGTCGAGAACGACCCGGAGTATCGCGTCGTGATCCTGACCGGCGCCGGCGGCAAGCATTTTTGCGGCGGCGCTGATCTGCGCGACTTCGCGGAGCGCGCGCGTAATCGGGCGGCGGGCGGCGAAGCAAAGGATCGCCCGCCCGCGCCGCCCCGGCGGGATCTCTTCGGCGCGCTCGAAGAATCGCGCGTTCCCGTAATCGCCGCAATCAACGGCGCCGCGATGGGCGGTGGATGCGAGATCGCGCTCGCGTGCGATATTCGAGCGATCGCCGACACGGCGACGATCGGCCTGCCCGAGATTCGTTTCGGCGCGCTGCCCTCCGGCGGAGGCACGCAGCGGCTCCCGCGCCTGGTCGGAACCGGTGTCGCGAAGGAAATGATCCTGAGCGGACTCGCCTATACCGCGCAGGAGGCATTTCGCGTGGGACTCGTTAACAAAATCGCGCCCGCCGCCGAGCTGATCGCCGAATGCGAAAAGATAGCCGGTACTTATATCGAGCGCGCCGCTTACGCGCTCAAGACCGCCAAGGCGCTCATCAACCTGGGCATGGAGCTTTCTCTCAAGGATGCGATCGCGCTGGAGCGCAAGATGATCGCGGAGATGGCGACGCCCGAAGAACGCCGCAATGCGCAGGAGCAGGCAGCCGCCACGCAGAAAACCTACGCGCGGATCTTCAACAAGAACGCGTAAACCGCGCCCAACACGCTGTCCTCATTTTTGACCTTGACGATTCCGCGCCCGTCGGAGATAGATGGGAGCATGATCCTTCAATCCCCCGAAGTCGATCCAAAAGCATTTGAAGAGCGCACGGGATGGGCCCTCAAACCCGAAGGGCTCTGCAAGGGCGAAGTATGCGTTCCGCTTGCCACTGGCGTATCAGGCGCGGGAAAACTCGACGCGCGGATGCTTTCGGAACGGCTCGGGATGCCGCTCATTCGCGACGAAGACGCGAGCGTGTGGTGTCTCGGCCCCGAAGCGGTGGGCCGCGCGCTTACAACCGCTCACGCACCCGAGCTGGTCTTGCCCGACTATACCGGCAAACAGTTCCGGCTGAGTTCGTTGCGCGGGCAGAAGGTGCTTATCGTCACGTGGTCCTCCTGGTGAGGATGCCGGCTTGACCTGCCCGTGTGGCAGGCCCTGCGCAACGAACTCCATCCGAAAGGACTCGAAATCGTAACCGTCGCGCTGGATGTCGATCCCGAAGCCGCGCGCGCGTGGATCGATCAGACCAAGCCGAACCATCCCTCGCTGATCGACAGCGCGCATCGGATCGACGAACTGCTCGGCGTCGTGAACGTTCCCAACGGCGTCTGGATCGATGAAAACGGCATGATCGTGCGACCGGTCGAACCGGCATGGCCGGAGCGCGACACTCCGCCGGACTGGCAGACGATGGCCGATAGTCCGGACGTTCCCGAACAGTTGCGCGAGACGCTCAAGCTCGCGAGCAACATCCGGATCCAGCCCAAGGAATACATGGCGGCGTTGCGGGACTGGGTCGCGAAGGGCAAGGCAAGCAAGTATGCGCTTGCGCCGGAGGAAGTGATCGCGCGCAGCGGCCCTCGCGGCAAGGCCGAAGCCGAAGCGGCGGCACGCTTCGAATTGGGCCAGTACCTGTGGTCTATCGGACGCCAGGACCTTGCTCCGAAGCATTGGCGCGAGGCGCATCGGTTGCAACCCGACAACTGGACCTACAAGCGCCAGGCGTGGACGCTCGCAGACCCGTTCCAGGGTCCAACCGAGCTTTACGATTCGTGTTGGGTGAACGACGTGCGCAAGATCGGCGCGGAGAACTACTATCCGCCGCTCGATCTTTCTGCGGCACGAGCGAAGTAGATTCCTCGCGCGCTCGGCGCCTGTCGTTGCGCAGCGCGCGATCGGTTTCGAACCGACGTGCTCGGCAAGCCCTTTCTGCGCAGTTGGCCGTGGCGCGTCCGAACATCTGTCAACCAGCGGCGAGACCCGCGATCCGATCTGTCAGAAGAGCAGGTCTAACCTGCCCTGCTGCGCGCAAGCTCGATGATGGTACAGGGCTATTTCAGGCGCGACGTTCCAGCGCGTTCTTCGCGCGTGCGTGACTGGCCGACGATGGACCGACCTTCGCGCGCAAGTCCCGAATCGCGTCGAGCGTGAGCGGCTTGCTGATGAATTGGTCGACGCCCATCCTTTTGGCGCTACGGTTAAATGCGCGAATCTCCCCTTCGGATAGCGCCGTGAGAATCACCGCGTGGGTGCTCCTGGTCAAAGGATTCGAGCGCAGCCCACTGATCACTTCCCGGCCCTTGATGTCCGGCAAGTGCATATCGCACAAGATCAGGTGGGGCCGAAAGTCCGGCGCCGCCTCCAACGCCTCCTGCCCGGTAAAGGCGGTCCGCACTTCAAAGCCTTCGCCGCGCAGTAGTTCCGCCGTCATGGCCGCCAGATCGGCGTGGTCCTCGACGAGCAGCACCCGCAACGGCTGTGGCTCTTCGGGCGCCCTGCATACCTGAGCGCCGTTCACGCCCGCCGCGCGAGAACACATCTCGACGAGGAATCTCAGAAGCTTGTCCGGATCCACCGGCTTGACGAAGTAATGATCGAAATCGTCGTCTGATTTTTCCGCCTGTGCCCGTCTCGTGAAGCCCGAGATCCCGATAAACAGTGTGTGCTGCAGGTTGCGCCTTTTTCTCAACTTCGCCAGCAACTCATACCCATCCATGGCAGGAAGTCCGATGTCGAGCAGGACGGCATCCGGCTTCAGACGGGAAAGGCCTGACAGCGCCGCGGGAGCATCCTTGAACACGCGCACGTTGTGTCCGGCCTGCTCCATGGCAGTCGCAAGGGTCGTGGCAACGTCAGGATTGTCTTCCACGACCACGATCGACAAAACGCGCAAGGATCGACGCGCAGGCCCCGCTTCACTGGCGGCGGGTTTGGCAGACGGCGCCGGCACCAGGGGTAGCCGCACCACAAACTCGCTGCCCATGCCCGGACCGCCGCTCTCGGCGGAAACCGTTCCTCCATGGAACTCCGCCAACTGCTTCACCAGCGCCAGGCCGATGCCGAGCCCCGCCTCAGCGCTTTGCCCGGCCGCCTCCACGCGGACAAACGGCTCGAAGATCTTCTTCTGCATTTCCGGCGGAATGCCGATGCCATTGTCCTTGCATCGGATGACGACCTCGGAACCTTCCCTGACGGCTGAAAATTCGATTCTGCCCCCTCGTCCCGTATATTTGGACGCGTTTGTCAGCAGGTTAGTGGCGATCTGATCCAGCCGCACTCTGTCCGCCATGAACACGATGCGCTCCGGGGGCAGCCTGAGAACCATTTCCTGCCCTCGGGCGACGACGGCCGATCGAGTAGCCATGCTTACCTTCTGCAGGAACTCCTCGAGGTCGATGCACTCCCTCTTCAAGCCGATCTGCCCGAGCGTGATACGGCCGAGGTCCATGAGATCATCCACGAGCCGCCGCAATAGTGTCGCTTGCCGGTCGATCAATTCCTCAAGAAAGGTCCGCCGCTCGGCGGTCAGGCTGTCGGAGAGCAGGTGCACGGCGGTCGAGACGGCGGCCAGAGGGTTTCTCAGCTCGTGGCTTACGAGCGCGAAGAACTCGTCTTTGCGCCGCGCCTGCTCGGCGAGTTCATCCTTGGCCTTGCGCAGCTCATCCTCTATCTTCCACTGTTCGCTGATATCAGTGTTCGTACCGAACCAGCCGGTGACCTTGCCCTGGCTATCGAAGACCGGCATCACGCGCGTCAGAAAGGGGCGAAACTCGCCGTCGGCGCCTCGCAACGGAGTAACCATGTCGAATGGTTTTCCGGTCGCGAGCGATTCTCTCCAGCGCTCCAGTTCTTTCGGAAGCCTCTCGGGGTCATGCACCGAGTGCCAGCTTGCCCCCTCCACTTGTTCCGGCGTCGTGCCTGTGTATTCGTACCAGCGGTCGTTGTACCAGCTGGCCGAACCGTCCGCGTCGAGCTTCCAGCACAACTGCGGTATCGCATTTGCCAGAGTTCGGAACTGCGCCTCGGACGCACGCAGCGTTTCTTCGGCCTGCCTGCGTTCGGTCACATCACTGGCTGCGCCAAACCACTCGGTGATCTCTCCATTGGCATCCAGCAGCGGGACCGCGCGCGACAGTATCCAACCCACGGTTCCATTTGCATGCCGGACTCGGAACTCCAACTCGAGCATACTTTTGGCCCGCATGGCGTTCCGGATCGTCTCAATGACGTGTGACTGGTCGTCCGGGTAAATGTACTTCTTTAGCCAATCTCGACTGGCGCTCGTCGTGTCGAAACCCCTGCTATCGATCTCGCGCATCTCGCTCCAGTCCGGACTCATGCGATAGATGGCATCAGAAGCGGCGCTCACCAGGGCTCGGAAGCGTTTCTCGCTTTCGCTCAAGGCCACTCTGGCCTGCACTTGCTCGACGATATCGGCTGCCTCGCGAGCGAGCAGTTCTATCAGTCGCAGTGTGCGCTCATCGGGGTGATGGGGCGTCTTGAAGGCCGTCGAGAGCATGCCAAGAGGTCTTCCCGATCGGGAAATGATCGGCATGGACTGAACCGCTCGCACACCAGCCTTGCGCTGCATTGCAGGAGCGGGGGTGTCGGCGAAAATCGGACTTTTTTCAACATCCTCGACGATGACACATTCGCGCCGCTTGAGCGCCACGCCGCAACTCCCCTGCCCTTCAGGAACATTGTCCCAGAAATCGACCCACCATTTCGGAAACCCGCGCTGGCTCACGATCTTGAGACGCGAGGATCCAGCTTTCAGAAGTTGAATGTTGCCAAAATCAGCGTTCGAAATGGCTATTGCCGCATCCAGGATCTCGTCGAGGACCTGCTCAATGCCGACTTCGCGCACCGAGAGCGTGGCGAGCTTGTGCAGCCTTGTCATGGCGTCGAGATCCGCCGCCAGCCGCTTCCCGGTCTTGCGCGATGGCGCTTGCGCAGGCTTGGACTTCGTGAGGTGTACTGCTTTGCCCTTGACTTTTCGCGCTGGTTTTCCCGCGGGGGCCCTCTTTCGAGCTTTGGCCTTCATCTTCGGTCTTCTCCGCTTTCAGCGGCGGCGTTTCCTCCGAAGTGCCCAGGTCCAAGGACGTGTCTTCACTATCGCGTCGTTTAGCATACAGTAATCTTATTGGTACATCCCGGATGGCCGTGGCGCAGGAACGATTCGTGGCATACTTCGCGATAAAGATTCAGCGGTATGCGATCGGGGTTCTCGCGGCAAGTGTGCGCACGCCCGTGGCACCCAATGTTCTGCCGCGTTTGTGCTGAATCCGCCCTGCTGAAGGCAGGTCGGATAAAGCGCTTTCCTTCGCGATTAGCCGGGCGGCGGCGTCTTTGGTGAGCTTATGCGAACTCGCCCAGAGCACTCCCGACCCCGTCTGCTCTCAGCGCATGACAAACGGGTTCGGCACCTCGGCGGCTGTGCTGATGCAAATGCTCTTCTGCTGCAGGTATTCATAGATCGCGTCCTGCCCATTTTCGCGGCCGAGCCCGCTGCGCTTGTAGCCGCCGAACGGCGACATGAAGCTGACCACGCGGTAGGTATTGACCCATACGGTGCCGACCCGGAGCCGCTCCGACATCGCGATCGCCCGGCGGATACTCTGGGTCCACACGCCGGCAGCCAGCCCGTAAATCGTGTCGTTAGCGATCGCGACCGCCTCCTCCTCGTCGGCGAAGGGGATCACCGACAAGACGGGGCCGAAGATCTCCTCTTGTGCGATGCGCATCTTGTTGTTGACGCCGGTGAAGATCGTTGGCTCGACGAACCAGCCTTCGCCGAAGCGCGCCTTGTCGGCCGGGCCACCCCCCAATGCGACCGTCGCACCCTCTTCTTTGCCGATCGCGATGTAGTCGAGGATTTTCTTGTATTGCGGCGGTGTGGTGACCGGCCCAACCTGGGTGTCGGAATCGGCGGGATCGCCCATGCGCGCCGTCTTCGCGAAGGCGACGAGCTTGTCGATGAACCGATCGTGGATGCTTTTCTGCAGAAGAAGCCGCGAGCCCGCGATGCAGGTCTGCCCGGTCGCCGCGAAGATGCCGGAGATCGCACCCTTTACGGCATCGTCAAGAACCGCGTCGTCGAAGACAATGTTCGGCGACTTGCCGCCAAGTTCCAGGGTTACGCGCTTCAAGCCACGGGCAGCGCTCTCGTAGACACGCTGCCCTGACATCTCGCCCCCGGTAAACGCAACTTTGGCGACCTTCGGATGCGTAACGAGCGGCTCGCCGACCTCGCCACCGAACCCGGTCACGACATTGACCACGCCCGGCGGGAAACCGGCCTCTT
>JAKAVX010000016.1 GCA_021827465.1 Deltaproteobacteria bacterium
ATCTATCGGCCGCCGCCGCGCCTGCGCCGTGCCCGGGACGCGCCGATGGGGCGTCGGGCTCGCCCGAACCGAACAGGTCGGCGGGCGTTATCTCGCCCGTGGACGAAAGGATCACGGCCTGCTCGATCGCCGCGCGAAGCGAGCGCACGTTACCGCGCCATTCGTTCTCGACACACGCGCGCATCGCCTCGGGCGCGAGCTGCTTTTGCGGCGTGCCGAATCTCCTGCACGCGTCCTCGAGGAAAAACTGCGCGAGCGGCGGGATATCCTCGCGGCGGCTTCGAAGCGGCGGCACGCGAATCTCGACCACCTTGATGCGGTAGTAGAGATCCTCGCGGAAGCGCCCGTCGGCGACCATCGCTTCGAGGTCCTGGTTGGTTGCGGCGATAATTCTCGCGTCGACGGAGATCGAATGGTTCCCGCCGATTCGTTCGAACTGCTTTTCCTGGATCGCGCGCAGCAGTTTCGCCTGGGTCTCGAGGCTCATGTCGCCGATTTCGTCGAGGAACAGCGTGCCGCCGTCGGCTGCCTCGAACTTTCCGGCGCGGCGCGCGACCGCGCCCGTGAACGCGCCCTTCTCATGGCCGAACAGCTCGCTTTCGACCAGTTCGCGCGAGAACGCCGCGCAGTTGACCGCGACGAACGGCCCCGACGCGCGCGAGCTCCGAAAATGAATCGCGCGCGCGACCAGTTCCTTGCCGGTGCCCGATTCGCCGCGGATAAGCACGGTCACGTCGGTCGGCGCGACCTTCTCGATCGTCTCGAACACGCGAAGCATCGCGCGCGAGCGTCCGAGCATGTTCTCGAAGCGGCCGGTCTCAAGCCTGACCTGTTCGAGCAGTTGGCGATGGGCCAGCTTCAGAAGCTGCTTCTCCATCACCTTGCGCACCTTGATACGCAGTTCGTCGTTGTCGAACGGCTTGGGCAGGTAATCCTCGGCGCCAGCCTTCATCGCCTCGACCGCGATTCGCTGCGAGCCGTAGGCGGTGATCATCAGGACCGCCGATTCGGGATCGAGCCGGCGTATCTCGCGCAGCAGGTCGAGCCCGCTCATCCCCTTCATGCTGAGATCGGTGATAACAACGTGGAACAGCCCGGCGCGGACCTTTGCGAGCGCCTCTTCGCCGGACTCCGCGGTTTCGACCTCGTAGCCTTCCTTGCCGAAGAGACCGCGCAGCGCGACCAGGATTCCGCGCTCGTCATCGACGATTAAAAGCCGGCCCTTCATTCGCGCACCCTCGATGCGCCGGCGTCGAAGGCGGTGGCCGGCGCTGTCTCGGGCGCGGACGGCGCCGCCGATGCGCGGCCGTTGCCGTTGCTTTGCGCCGGTTCAGCCGCGTCCGCGTCGGCAGCGCCTCTGAGCGCCGCGTCGGCAAGCGGAACTGAAACCGAAAACTCGGTGCCAGTTCCAACCGCGCTCGTCACCTGGATACGGCCGCGATGCGCCTCGATTATCTTCTTCGCGACGCCCATCCCGAGCCCGGTGCCGTTGGCCTTGGTGGTATAGAAGGGATTGAAGATTTTCGCGAGCTTGTCTTCCGGGATACCGCATCCGTTGTCGCGGATAGAGGCGATCGCCGCGACATTGCCCGCGCTCGATATGGAAAGCTGAAGACGCCGGTCGCCCTCTTTCGACGCCATCGCGTCGATTGCGTTGTCGATGATGTTGGTGAAGACCTGGCGCAGTTTCTCCGCGTCGGCGCGGACGGTAGGCCCCGAGATATAGCTGCGCGAGACCGCGACGTGCTCCGCTTCGAGCTTGCTCCTCATCTGGGTCAGCGCGCCGTCGAGCACCGAGGCGAGATTCACGTTGTCGAAGCGGTAATCCTCTTCCTTGGCGTATTTCAGAAGATGCGACACGCTGCGCTCGACCCGCGCCAGCTCGTCGAGCGCGACCTTGGCGTATTCGACGTTCTCCTGCGAGGTCGGATCCTCGCCCATCTGCTGCACAAGACTTTTCGCCGCCGCGATCGGATTTCGGATTTCGTGGGCGAAGCTCGCGGTAAGCTCGTCGAGCGAGGCCTGCTTCTCGGTGCGCAGCACGTCGCGCTCGCGGTTCACTTCGCGCTCGACCTCGCGCTGGATCGCGGGCTCGAAAACCCGCTCATGGATCCATCGCCATCCGTACACCGCGCCAAAGTGGCTCATCAGGCCGAATCCCCAGAAGAACGCCGGAAACAGCCACCATTGAAAGCCCGTCGTGAGGGTGTTGAGGATGAACAGGAACCCGATCACGATCCCGTACCACATCAGGTGGACGTAGAAGCCGGCCTCGGCGGCGGCGCGTTTGCGAGCGCGCTCGTATGCCTTGCGCTCCTCTTCGGTCTTGAACTGGGGAGTTTTCTCGGGCGTCGCTCCGGCGCGTTCCCGGATTCGTTCCGCATGGCGCTCGAACTTGCGCGCTTCCCTCTCGATCTTCTGCTGCAGCTTGCGTTCGAAGCGCGTCTGATACTCGCCCGCGTCCCACTCGCCGGAGCCGTGCGCTTCGCTTTCAATCTTTCGTTTGAGTCTCCGCTCGAAGCGCGACTGATAGCCGCAGATGCCGCCGTAACGGCGTCTTTGAACGATCGCGAACACGATTATCGCCAGGATGAGTACAGTCCACATGACGGCCTCGGCCGCATCGTCCCTGCCGGGATCGTTCGGTTTCGGGGGCGACCAGTTGTCAGCTTATCGAGCATCGGCCCGTAAGTGGAGCAAGCCGAATGCCACCGCCGACTCGCCGGATTGGGCAGCTTTTCCGGGATCCTGCGCGACACCGCTCATGACCGTGCAGTAATCCGGCTGCGGGTTGCGGACTGCATCGGGGCCGCTTGCGCCCACGACACCAAGGGGCGCGGTTCCTTGTCTCACCCGCTTGACAGTAGGAATTGGCGTTCTAATCTCAGCATCGGACGGGACTCTCGGCAGTATCCGGAGTAAGGTCTTTGGTGGGTGCGATGAGCCAGTACTGGCCATTCTCGGGATTCGTCCGTTACGGCGCCCTGCGCGAGCGCGTGATAGTCTCGCTCGACCTTTTGACCCGCCGCGAGGCTCTGAACCTGATCGAGCGGGTGGGCAGGATGGTCGGGATGTTCAAGATCGGCAAGCCGTTGTTCCTCGCCGGCGGCACCGAGATGGTTCGCGAAATCAGAAGCTCCGGAGCCGAAGTCTTCCTCGATCTCAAGTTCCGCGATCGCCCGCAACTCGTGCTTCGCTCAGCGCTGGAAGCGACCCGGCTCGGCGTCAAGATGTTCGACGTGCATGCCGACGGATGCCTTGACGCGATGGCGCGGATGAAGGCCGAAGTCGCGCGGCTGTGCAAGAACGAAGGGCTGCGCCGTCCGCATATCGTCGCGGTGGCGACGCTGTGCGGGATGCATGCCGCCAATAGCGGCGCTCCGGTTCACCACGGAATCGACGCGGTGACGAAACTGGCCAAGCGGGCCGCCGAGGCCGGGATGGACGGTGTGCTCACCTCGCCGGCCGCTGTGGCGCGAATCCGAAGCGCGTGCGGGCGCAGGTTTATCGTGGTCGCTTCCGGAATCGTCTCGCGCGACGCTGCGCAGGCCGCGCCGGCGCAAGCCGGGGCGGACGTGATTCGCGCGGGTGCCGATTACCTGAGGATAGGAAGCCCGATCTTCCGCGCTTCCGAACCGGCGCACGCGGTCCGGAGCATCATCGACGAAATCGAGCGTGGCCGGCGCGCGCCTGTCCATAACCCTCGCGACGGGCTGCTCACCCGGCTACCCTTCTAGCGCGGCATTCCGTTGATAAATGGCCGCCAAGGCGCCCGTGGTTTCCGGCCGACGCTCTCGATGGTTGTTAAGGCTTCGTGAAATCATTTGCTGAAAACAACAGCATCCCTGCCGTTGTTTTCGCTCCCATTTCCCAATTACGATTCCTGCATGCCGCTGAAACGGAGGTACGATGTCGCGCTTAAGCATACTCGCCAACGAAGAGTTGTCTGACGATCTGCGCAAGCAGGCCAAAGCTGCGGACGACGCCGGTGCCGGCTCGACGGTCTTGCGCGTCCTGGGCCATCGGCCGGACATGATCCAGTCCTACTTCAACTTCTACTTTCCGCTTCACAACGGCGGAATTGTTGACCCGGCTCTCAAGGAGATGGTGCGGCTCAGGATCGCGGAATTGAACCAGTGCCTCACTTGAAGGAAGGCGCGCTTTCCATCGGCGATGGAAAAAGGACTGACCGAAGAGAAAATTTCGCGCCTGGCCGAATATATGACCGACTCCTCGTTTACCGAGCGGGAGCGGATCGCGCTTGAGTTCGCTGAAAAGCTCGCCCTCGACCATCATTCGCTCGCTGACGAGTTCTTCCGCCGCTTGCGCGCGTCCTTCAGCGACGCGGAAGTCGTCGAGTTGGGGATGGCGATCGGGCAGTACATCGGTTTTGGCAGGCTTTTGATGGTGCTCGACCTGGAGCGGACAGTCTGTGAAATCTGAACCGCTGTGAAAGGAAACCCCAACCCGTGCTTGAAATCGTGGGAGGACTGTTGGCCCTCGCCTTCGGCGCCGGTTTTATTGGCGCGCTGTCAGGACTCGGCGGGGGGCTCCTCATCATTCCCGGACTGGTGATTATCGCGAAGATGCCGATGCGGGTGGCGGTTGGGGCCAGCCTGATTTCGGTGGTCGCGACCAGCGCTGGCGCAAGCGTCGCCTTCGTACGCGACGGATGGACCAACCTGAAGGTCGCGATGGTGTTGGAGTGCGCGACTGTTACCGGCGCGGTCACCGGAGCGTATCTCGCCGGTATCGTTTCCGCTCCAGTTCTGGAGGGTCTGTTTGCGCTGATGATGCTACAGGCGGCGTACTTTAATGTGCGCCGCTTCAAGGAAGAAGTCGTTACCGAGGGCGACCGGCTCTCGCGGCGGCTCGATCTTCGCGGCAACATCCCGGATCCGAAGGGCGGCAGCATGATCCATTACGAAGCTGTCAACGTCCTGGGCGGCGCGGCCGTGATGCTTATCGCGGGGCTGATGTCGGGACTGGTCGGAGTAGGCGCGGGCGCGATCAAAGTAACCGCGATGGACTACATCATGAAGATCCCGCTCAAGGTTTCGAGCGCGACCAGCAATTTCATGATCGGTGTGACAGCCGGCGCGGGCGCACTGGTTTTCCTGTCGCGCGGAATGGTTCCAACCACGGTTGCGGCCCCGGTCGCGCTCGGCGTAACCGCGGGAGCGCTCGGCGGCAGCCGGGTCCTGCCACATATCAACGTGACCCTCCTGCGGCGCGGTTTCATCGTGATTGTGCTCCTGATCGCCCTCGAAATGGGATGGCGGGCGCTTTCGGGGATATAAAAGATGCCAACTCCTGAAGCTCGCACCGCGACGGTGGCTGAGCAGGTCAGCAGCGAAGAAGACCGCATCCTTCGCGTATGGACGCCGGTCCTGCTCAGAACCATCCTGCTGACGGCGGCGGGGATATTGGCGTTCGGCCTGATATTGATGGCCACGACGGCGCCCGGCTACTACGTCGAGCATTACCGCGCGGTCGCCGCCGGCCATGTCCACCGCAAGGAGCCGTTCGCGCAAATCGCGCACGGAGCTCTCACGGGCGATCCCCATTCGGTGCTGACCGTGGGCCTGTTCGTGCTGACCCTGGTTCCGCTCGGGCGAGTCGCGTTCTGTTTCCTGCTGTTTGTCAAGAAGAATGACTACACTTATGTTTTTCTGACCGGCTACGTATTGTTCGGGCTCGCGCTTGGCATGTTTCTGGGCCGGATCGGTTAGGTTCGCAGAGACTGGAGGAATGTTGATGGAAATCAGGGGAAAGGTTGCCGTGATAACCGGCGCGGGCTCGGGAATTGGCCGCGCCACCGCCGAACGGCTTGCCCGCGAGGGCGCATCGATCGTCGTCGCGGACGTGGACGAGGCAGGCGGCGCGGAAACCGTCAAGCGAATCGAATCGGCCGACGGAAAGGCCGTCTTCATCAGGGCCGACGTCGTCAGCGAGGGCGATTCGCGCCGGATGCTGGAAACGGCGACCGCGAAGTTCGGCCGGCTCGATATCCTGCACAACAACGCGGGTATCGCGACCGGCATACCCGGTTTCCCCAAGGCTGCGCTCGCGCAATGGCGGCGCGTCATCGAGATCGACCTGAACGCGATGATAATGGGTACGTGGCTCGCCGCGCCGATCATGGAAATCGGCGGCGGCGGCGCGATCGTCAACACGGCCTCGATGGCCGGGCTGTATCCGCATCCTCTCGACCCGATTTACGGCGCTGCCAAGGCGGGAATCGTCAACTTCACCCATTCACTCGCGCCGTGGGCCACCGAGCGCAAGATTCGCGTGAACTGCGTGTGCCCCGGAATCGTCGATACCCCGATGGTGCGCAAGGGTGTCGAAGCGGCGGTCAAGGCGGGCCACAAGTCGTGGGCGCCGTCCAATATCCTGCAGGCCGATCAGATAGCCGACGCGGTCGCCAAGCTTATCAGCGACGATTCGCTCTTCGGATGCTCGATGGAGGTGCGGCCGAGCGGTCCGCGAATCGTCGAGCCGCGCCCCGCGCCCGGCTCGCGCAAATAGCCGGGCTCCCCGGAGCGAAAACATAAGCGGCGCGACATCCACGATGTCCCGCCGCTTTTTCTTTGTCCCGGAGGAACGGTTCTCGAGAGTGCTCGCTATCCCGCCATCGTGACGCCGCCCGGCGTGGACCACGAGTGGATCTCCGGCAGCACGTTCTTCCCGATAAGCTCGATCGACCGCATGATGTGCTCGTGCGGGATACCGCCGTACTGCAGGAAAAACAGCACCTGGTCGGTGCCGACCTCGCGGTAACGGCGCGCGATACGAAGCGCTTCGCTCGCAGCGCCCACCGCAATCAGGTCGCCGCTCTTGAGAAAACCGTAGTAATCGCTCGTGATCTGCGCGGGATCGAACTTGGCCGCGCCGGTAAGGTACTTGTACGACTCGTCCTGCGAGGCCGCCTGCGCGACCGTGGAGACCAGCTCGAAGCCCTTGCGCACGTACCAGAGAATCGCCTCGCGCGCGATTTCCTCGGTCTTCTTCGGATCGTCGCCGACCAGCCCCATGATGTTCATCGAGATCTGGTTGTTGATCGACAGTCCGACCGGCTTCGCGTGCCGGATTGTCTCGCGGTAGAGCTGGATGCGCGGCTCGACGTCCTTCAACTCGACGCCGAGCGTAAAGCATAGCGCGCCGAGTCCGCGCTCGGCCGCGAGCTTGAACGTCTCGGGATTCGTCGCCGCAACCCAGATCGGGGGATGCGGCTTTTGGAGCGGTTTGGGCAGCACGGAAATCGGATGCTCGACCGACCAGTATTTGCCGCGATGCGTGAACGGCTCCTCGCGCCACATCCGCGGGATCATTTCGATAGCCTCGGCCCATCGCGGGCGCGTATCGGCGGGCGTCATTCCGAAGCCGAGAATCTCGTCCATCGTGGTCGCCCGCCCGGTGCCGAACTCGACCCGCCCGTCGGAGACCAGGTCGAGCACCGCGATTCGCTCCGCCACGCGCACCGGATGGTTGAACGGCAGGACCACCACTCCGTGCCCGACGCGGATATTCTTCGTGCGACCCGCCACGCATCCGAGGAATACCTCGGGCGCCGAGCAATACGAGAACTCGTGCAGGAAATGATGCTCGACGGTCCAGACCGAATCGAAGCCGAGCCGATCCGCAAGCTCGATTTGCTCAAGGGTCTCGCGATAAACGCGATGCTCGTAGTCGGTGGAGGGGAACGGCTTTACCGTTTCTATCTCGTAAATCAGGCCCGCCTTCATCTCGCGGCGCTCCAATTGCTAAGGAATTCCTGCGCGGCCCGGGTCAGAGACCGGCGCAGGTCAAAACGCGGACCGTGCAGGTACCATAGATTTGCAAGGCCGAGGTAGCTTGCAAAAATCTGCGTCGCCGCCCACTCAGCGTCCAGTTCCGGATAAAACACGCCCAGTTTTTTGCCGCGCTCGACCATTTCGGCAAAACCGTCCAGATGGCGCCGGTTAGCCTTGCGGATCGCGCGCAGCACCCGCGGGCTTATCTTGTGCGATTCCAGCGTGATGATGAGCAGGAGACGGCTGACCCACGGATTCTGCTCGTTGAGCCGCGCCATATTCTCGAACACCCATAGGAACTCGCGCTGAAAGTCGCGCGCGTTGTCCGCCGGCGGCTCGGCCTCGCCCGGCTCGTTCCACTCGCCCAGCACCTTGTCCACCACTGCAAGGAAAAAGTCTTCCTTATCGGTGAAGTGCCAGTACAGTGCGCCCTTGGTAACGCCGGCAGCCTTCGCGATACGCGACAGCGACGTTCCCCGGTACCCGTAGGACGCGAACAGATCCATCGCCGCGTCAATAAGGACCTGGTCGAGCGAACGGCGCCTGCGCGGAGCCGGTGGAGAACCCCGGCCCGCTTGCTGATTCCCGGCTCTTCGGATCATCAGTTTGAACGAGCGGTATGCTTAGACACTCACGCCATCGCGTCAAGCTTTAATCAGGCTTCTGCCGAATCGCGCGCGAACCCCCGCTCTTCCAACCGCATACCGTCCTGACACATCGACGGACACGGTTTGCAAGAAAGCGAAAGTCCGTGTTTGGAGGAGATTTGACGAGCTTAATTGCGACTGGACGGACTGGCTTCGGACATCTTCATGTTGCGCTCGAGGCACCAGCGATCGATAACCTCGGCGTTGAAGCGCCAGTCGGTCCCGATTCGGAACCCGGGAAGCTCGCCGCGGCGCAAGAGCTTGTAGATCGTCGACGGGTGTACCCGGAGGTATTCCGAAAGCTCCTTAACCGTCATCACGCGCGGCAAAGTATACTTGGACTCATTGGTCGCCATTGTAACTCCAGGGAGAGCTGGCTCCGTGCGCCGTTTCCGCGCCAGACCCGAAGTTTTCTTTTGCTTCTGCACAGCGCTCAGAGTGCAACGGTCTTAGCTCTGTCGTGTCACCTTTATTAAATCGCAAAACTGCCGCGATAGGTCAAGTAGTGCTAATAACGGGTTTGAGCAGCGTTTTGCGCCGCGAATTTGCGCGTGGGTACCAAATTCCGAGCAGCAAAATCGGACTTCTGTACTTGAACTCTATCCCCATGCCACTTTCAGAGCAGCAGCAGTGGCGAGGTTGCCTATGAAGCCATTATTAAGCAAAAGCCGCTTACTCGTGACGGCCGTTCTGATAGCTCCGCTCCTTGTTGCATCCAGTGCGACGGCGGCCTCGCTAACTATCACCAGCCCGGCAATTCGCGACGGAGGCCGCATCCCCGTTACGTTCACCTGCCATGGCAGCGACAAATCCCCTCCCCTTGCGTGGTCCGCAATTCCGGAAGGAACCAAGTCGCTAGCCCTGATCGTGCAGGATCCTGACGCTCCGGGCGGCATCTTCATCCATTGGGTCGCCTTCAATATCCCGGCGAACTCGTCGGGTCTCGATTCGGGAATCCCGAACCGCGAGGAGATTCCCTCGGGAGGCGTCCAGGGAAGCAACAGCTTCGGCCGGATCGGCTACGGCGGCCCGTGTCCACCGAGCGGACCCGCGCATCATTACCATTTTCGCCTGTTCGCGCTTGATGAAACTTTGCCGGCCGACTCGGGTATGACTGCGGAAAAGCTCGAGAAGCTGATGAACGGGCACGTGAAGGCCGATGCCCAATTCGTCGGCATCTTCGGCCGTTGAACACCTCAAGCCCATCGGCGGAGGCCGCTATGAGCAGAACCTACCGGATTGTAAGCCTGACGCTTATAGTGGCCGTCGTCGTGGGCGGGGGTTACTACGCCTACAATCGTCTTCATCCAGCGCATGAAGGCTTGCTCTCCGAGCAAATCCACCACGACGGGAATGCGTGGAAGGCGGATTTCACCGCCCGAATCGCTGCTCCCGAACCTTCCGTCTTCAACGCAATCCGCGACGTCGAGCACGGACATCCCGAAGGCGTGAAAGGCCTCCGTGTGCTCTCCGATACCGGCAATCAGAAGACCGTCGAGATGGAACTTGCAGGGCCGGCCGGCCAGACCCTCATCACCCGCCTCGCCTTTCAGTATTTTCCCGCGAAAAATCGGATCACCTATCGCACGCTTGGCAATGGCAATTTCATCACCCAGGCCGAATACCGCCTCGAACCGGAGGGTTCTTCGACACTCATCCGCTTTCACGAGGTCACCACCATCCGCCAAGCCCTGCCCGTGCCTGACGGGGTCGTAAAGCACCTAATCCGCAACGTTTTTCTCGCACAACTCGACAATCTGAACGCCAGGCTTCATATCCGAAGTGCCGAAGCGTCAAGCGAGGACGCGCAGTAGTTTCCGCCGACGCCTCTTGCGCGGCACCCGCTCCCGATAGGCAACCGAAGCGCCGTCCTCGATGCGAAATTGCCCGGAATTCGCGACAGCGGCGGATTTTTCGCGCTTCGAACCGCCGAGCCGTGCTACGATTGTGCCGGCGCGCAATGACAACCAAGGTTCAAGCCGAATTCGCCGCCTCGGCTCCCTCGCTGCGCGAGTGCCCGCGATGGGATCGGGCGGAAGTCGCGATCGTGGGCCGCTCGAATGTCGGCAAGAGTTCTCTGCTCAACGCTATCGCCGGCGTACACGGACTGGCGCGCGTCAGCAAGACTCCGGGCCGCACGCGAAGCCTCAATTTCTTCGCCGTCGGCGACTCGCTCGCGATAGCCGATCTGCCGGGCTACGGCTACGCAAAGATGTCGCGCGCGGAGGCCGAACGGATTTCCGCCGCGATGCAGGCGTTTCTCGCCCACCGCACGAATCTCGCCGGCCTTGTCCTGTTGATCGATTCGCGCCGCGGCCCCGAGAGCGAGGAACTCGAACTCGCCGCGATGGCGCGCGAGCGAGGGCTCACGCTCCTCGTGGCCGCGACCAAGTCCGACAAGCTGAAACGCTCCGAGCGGGCGCGGGCGCTCGCGCGATTCGCCGCGCTCGAGGCCGAACCCGTCCTGTGCTCCGCGATGACCGGCGAGGGACTCGACGATCTTCGCCGCCACATCCTTGCGCTCGCGCGCGTGGAGCGCGGCCGTGAGCGTCGTGCGCGAAGGTAAAGGCCCGCGAACCTTCGCGATGACTCCCGCAGTAACCGTCATCATCCCGACGTGGAACCGCCGCGCGTTCGCCGCGGAGTCGGTCGAGTCGGTGATCACGCAGACCTGCGGCGACTTCGAGCTTATCGTCGTCGATGACGGCTCCGAAGACGGAACCGCCGAGCATCTTTCGCGGATGCTTCACGAGCGCCGCGAATCCTGCGACGTTGCGGTTCGAATCGAGCGTATCGAAAATCGCCGCGGACCGGCCGCCGCGCGCAATCGCGCGGTCGCGATGGCCCGTGCGCCGCTGGTCGCATTCCTCGATTCGGACGATCTGTGGATGTCGCGCAAGCTCGAACTCCATCTTGCCTACGCCCGCGCCCATCCTGAATTTCCCATCTCGCAGACCGACGAACTGTGGATTCGGGACGGCAAACGGGTGAATCCCGCAGGCCGCCATCTGAAGCGCGCGGGCGATATTTTTTTCGAATCGCTGCGCACCTGCCTCATCAGTCCATCTGCCGTGATGATTTCAGTGGAACTTTTCGCCGCGACAGGCGGCTTCGACGAGGATATGGCGGCAGCCGAAGACTACGACCTGTGGCTGCGAATCCTCGCGCGTCATTCGGCGGGACTTCTCGCCGAGCCGATGATGATTCGCCGCGCGGGCCATCCCGGCCAGCTCTCGGCCACGACTGTGGCGCTCGACCGGTTCAGGATTCTCGCGCTTGCAAAACTCCTGCTCGCATCTCCCCTCGGCGCCGGGCGCCGCGCCGCCGCGGCTTCGGTCCTCGCCGAGAAATGCCGCATCTACGCCAAGGGGCTCCGCCGCAGGAACAAGGTTGAAGAAGCGCGGTTTCATGAGTATCTTGCCGAGCGCGCCGAACACGGCTGGATCGACGGGGCGGACGCCTCGCTTGCCAAGGCGGTCGAATCGATCAGAAGCCGGGTTCGCCAGCACGAGGGCCACGAAATCGGGGAGAGAACGTGCGCCGATGACAACGCTTGAGGCCGAACAGGCGATCCGCGCGCTCGCGGGTGCGCGCCAGCTCCAGGATCCGTATCTGAAGCGATGGCTCGCGAGAGACCAGGCAGAGCGTGTTGCGATGCTCGAAGCCGCGCGCAAGCTCCGGCTCCGCACCGGGCAGCTCGCCGTCGCGCTCGACCTGCTCGAAGAAATCGTGGTGCGCGAGGGCGCCGGTATCGATTCCATCCTCTCGCGCGCAACCCTTCGCCGCCTTATCGAGAGCGACGGTCCCGCGCCCGCCCGCGCAAGCACTTTCCTCGCCGAACTGAGGGCGATACGTTTTCCCGAGCTGGGCGCGACGATTCGGCGTCTCGGCCAGGAAATTTCCGCGCTCGCGCTGCCGAGCGGACTGAGCGTCGTATTGCCCAAGGACCTCAACTCGGATGAACTGGTGATTCGGATGAGCGTGCGCTCGCCGGATGAACTCAACAGGCTGGTGAACGTGCTTACGGAAAAACGCAACGGCCTCGCGCGCCTGGTCAGGATGCTGGGTGGCGACGATGAACTTTGAGCTGGACGAAATTTTCATCGAGGAGGAAAGCCGCGACAGCGTCCTTGCGCGCCGCGTGATCGAGGCGCTCTCGCCCCGCGTCCCGATCGGCTTCGTCGCCGACGGCCGCGCCGCGACGCTTCCCGACAGCAAGGCCGCCGATCCGTTCGGCGCGGGAAAACGCCGGATGGTCGTCATGCGACGGCGCGTGCCGTTCCTGATGGGATGCCCGGCCGCATCCGCGCGCTACGCCTGCTGCGGATACCTGGTGCTCGCGCTCGCCTCGAATTGCCCGATGGATTGCAGCTACTGCTTCCTGCAGGACTACCTCGCCCACAATCCCGGCTTCCAGGTCTATTCCAACTATACCGACGCCTTCGCCGAACTCGACCGCCTCGCCGCGGGCGCTCCCGAGCGCCAGTTCCGCGTCGGAACGGGAGAGTTCGCCGATTCGCTCGCCTTCGATTCCGTAACCGGGATCGCGCGCGACCTCGTCGAATTTTTCACCGGGCACCGGAACCTCACGCTCGAACTCAAGACCAAGACCGACGAAATCGACGGTCTTCTCGCGGTCGATCCGCGGGGCGCCGCGATGGTCTCGTGGACGGTCTCGCCCGAGCGCGTCTATCGCACGAGCGAGAGTCGCACCGCCCCGCCCTCCGCACGGCTTCGCGCCGCGCGCCGCGTGCTGGAGGCCGGCTACCGCGTCGCCTTTCATCTCGATCCGATAATCGCCTACTCCGGCGCCGAGGACGATTACCTTCGCCTCGCGGAGGAGATTCTCGATACGGTCGCGCCCGACAAAATCTCGTTCGTCAGCATGGGCGGTCTCCGGATGACGCCGTCGCTGCGCACCGCGGCGCGTCGGCGCTTCCCGGACGATCCGATGCTGCTCGGCGAGGACATCCTCTGCCCCGACGGCCTCTATCGCGCCTTCACGCCGCTTCGGCTGAAGCTCTATCGGCAAATCGCCGAGCGCTTTTCCAAGGCGGGCGCGCAGGTTCACACCTACCTCTGCATGGAGCCCGCGAGCGTCCATCGCCGGGTCTTCGCGGCCGAAGCTCTGACGCCCGCCGACGCGCGCGAGCGGCTGTGCTGCGCGGGATGACGCCGGTGGCAAAACGCGCGCGTCCGAAACTCTCGACGAACCATCGCCGTCCCCGCCACGCCCGCTCGGACGGCGCCGAGCGCCCGATCGGCGTCTTCGATTCCGGTATCGGGGGCCTCACCGTCCTCAAGG
>JAKAVX010000017.1 GCA_021827465.1 Deltaproteobacteria bacterium
CACGTTGTTCCACATGATCTTGTTCGCGACGTACGGATCGTTGGTGTCGATCAGCGGGAAGGGCTGACCCGCAACGTAGCCGACCAGGCTTCGATGGTCGTTGCTAAGCCGAACCTGCGAAGAGTACTTCTCAGTCGCGTCCTTGTACGGCGGCGGCCAATCAACGCGCGTGGTCGGGACGATGTGCATCTGCATCCCGCGCTTGACCTTGTAGTAGACTCCGGGCGAGACGAGGTCCTTAACCTTGGATGCATTCTGGATCGAAATCAGATCACCCGGCTTGACCTGGGCGTAGCCCGGCGATGCGAACGTGCCCGCGACAAGTATCGCCAAGGCCGCAACGGTCGCCATTCCCCATAACGACAGCCTGTTCTGCCTTCGCATAATCCCCACTCTGTAGTCGTATTCTTCTCAGGCCCACGAACCCCAAGCGTTTGGGTGGCGTAGCGTAGCAGGGCAGGCGCCGTCAATGGATTATTAAGGACTTATTTGTCCGGTCGCAGACACGCCGAGCAGGACCTTGGGACCCGGGCGAAAATCTGTTTGATCGACCGAGGGAATTTCGCGCATCAAGTAAGATATTCTTAATCGCGAGCTATGTAGATGTTAATACTTTTCGGACTGAAAAGGAGCAGAATTTGGCTCCAATGGAAGCAAATCGAGCAAAAAACAGCGCCGGCAAGTTGAGTGCTTCAGGCTCAACCAGCCGGCGCCGAGGTTCACGGGCCGCGAAATCACGCCTCGGGATCGAGGCCCCATTTGCGCTTGTTTTCGGCAATCTGCTCGGGAGTGGGATGCTCCTTCTGCTCGAAGGTCTTCACCTTGAAATCGTCCTTCAAGTCGAGCATCGCATGATTCAGATCGACGTCGTCCTTGAAGACGTCGGGCACAGCGGGCTCTTCGAAAATCGCCTGCCAGGGGCATTCCGGCTCGCATGCGCCGCAATCGATACATTCATCGGGATTTATGTAGAGCTGATTCGGAAACTTCTGCTTGTCCGAACCCACATACTCGTAGATGCAATCGACCGGGCAAACGCTCACGCATCCGGTGTCGATGCAGTCGCGGCACAGACGGGTTATCGTCCAGGGCATGACCTATCTTCCTCTCCTGCTGCGAAGGGTGGCTTCCTAATCTATATCTATATTGGGCGGGCGGCGCCGGAAAGTCCGCGCGCTATACGCTGGCCTCCGCCGCCTTGCGCGCCCCTCAATCGCCGTCCCGTGAGGGACGGCAGCGCAAGCATCGTAGATGCACTGGCATGCGCAACTCAACAGCGCCGACGGGTCGCGTATAATGCTTTGCGGCGAAATGACCGTCGACGGCCCGCGCCATCGCGTCCACGCGCGAAGATGCGCGGCCCTGTCGTCGCGCCCGGGAGCTTGAAGAACTATGACATCATCGAAGACCACCCGCACCGAAACCGACAGCATGGGCGCGATCGAAGTGCCCGCGGACCATTACTGGGGCGCGCAAACCCAGCGCTCGCTTTTCCATTTCGCGATCGGCCGCGACACGATGCCGCGCCCGGTGATCCGCGCGCTCGGGATCCTGAAAAAGGCCGCCGCCGAGGTTAACCGCGACCTCACCAGACTCTCCGCCGAGCACGCCCGGCTCATCGTGCAGGCCGCCGACGAGGTGATCGCCGGCAAGCTCGACAGCGAGTTCCCGCTGCGTATCTGGCAGACCGGCAGCGGCACGCAGACCAACATGAACGCGAACGAGGTCATCTCGAACCGCGCCATCCAGCTCGCGGGCGGCGAGATGGGCTCGAAGAAACCGATCCATCCCAACGACCACGTCAACATGTCGCAGTCTTCCAACGACACCTTTCCGACCGCGATGCATATCGCGGCGGCAGAGCAGCTTGTCCACGAGCTGCTTCCCGCGGTCGGACGGCTGCGCACCGCGCTGCTGAACAAGTCGATGGAATTCGCCGACCTGATCAAGATCGCACGGACCCATCTGATGGACGCGGTGCCAATCACGCTCGGGCAGGAGTTCTCGGGCTACGTCGAGCAGCTCGACCAGGACATCCGGCGCATCGAGTCGGCGCTGCCCGACATCTACGAGCTTGCGATCGGCGGCACCGCGGTCGGCACCGGGCTCAACACCCATCCGGAATTCGCCGAACGGGTCGCGGCCAATATCGCGCGGCAGACCGGCCTGCCGTTCACGTCGGCGCACAACAAGTTCGCCGCGCTCGCCGCGCATGACGCGCTGGTAATGGCTTCCGGAGTGCTCAAGACGCTCGCCTGCTCGCTGATGAAGATCGCCAACGACGTGCGCTGGATGGGCTCGGGACCGCGATGCGGACTCGGCGAACTGTCACTGCCCGAGAACGAGCCGGGCTCGTCGATCATGCCGGGCAAGGTGAATCCGACTCAGAGCGAGGCGATGACGATGGTGTGCGTGCAGGTCATCGGCAACGACACCGCGATAAGCGTCGCCGGCACGCAGGGCAATTTCGAGCTCAACGTCTTCAAACCGCTCATCATCCACAACCTGATGCATTCGACGCTGCTGCTCGCCGACTCGTGCGACTCGTTCCGCAAGCATTGCGTTGAAGGTATGCAGGCGAATCGCCAGAAGCTCGCCGAGTACGTAACGCGCTCTCTCATGCTCGTCACGGCGCTCAGCCCGCATATCGGCTACGACAAGGCAGCGCAGGCCGCCAAGAAAGCGCATCACGACGGCATCACGCTTCGCGAGGCGTGCCTTGCGCTCGGCTTTCTCTCGGGCGAGGAGTTCGATCGCATGGTGCGGCCGGAAAAGATGCTCGGTCCCGAAGCATAGGCCGGAACCCAATCATGGCTTGCGCGATACGCGCGGGCGCGTCCGGTCGGCTGCGCCGCCGCCGGTGGACGTCGCGCTCGTGTGCGCGCGCTCGCGGCTTTTGAGGCGTCGGCAGCCTTGCTTTTCGCATGGCCGACACAGGGTTCGGGCGGCAAGCCGCAGCTTTCCCGGGTCTCCGCGCCCGTCATAGTCAGTAACGAAACCTAATTGAGCGTTCGAGTTAGCGCGATTGACAAGAACGCAGAACGGGCGATAGACAACCTATCGTTCGCGCCCGATGGAATTGGGAGCGCAATACAACGGGATGCGGACGGGAGGAGCCTATGCCGCGTTATATGGCGCTCGTCGCAGCCGTGACCATGAGCGTGCTTGCGATGCCTGCGGTTCCTGCGCACGCCGACGGGAACCTGCACAACGTCAAGCACATCATTATCATCATGCAGGAGAATCACTCCTTCGATAATTACTTCGGCGCGCTGCCCTACGCGCCCGACGGCCCGTATCATTCGGGTCCGTGCGCGCCGAACGACCACGCCTGCGTTGACGGCCTTAGCTGTACGGTCGGCAGCGGCGGCGCGCTCAACTGCAGCAATTCCAACGTGGATGACGACGGGAGCACGGTTTACTCCTTCCACAACTACGACTACTGCCCGGCACCCGATCTCCAGCACAACTGGTCCGGAAGTCATCACGAGGCCAACTGGTTCGACCCGGCAGCGGCCCTCTTCGAGACCTTGAACAACGGCTTCGTGCTCGAGAATGACCTGACCGAGCAGATCGATACGGCCGAGAGCGCGACCGAAGACGACACGATGGGCTTTTACGATCAGGCCGACCTGCCGTTTTATTACCAACTGGCCCAGACGTTCGCGATCGACGATCGCTACTTCTGTCCGGTGGTCGGCCCGACCTTTCCGAATCGTTCCTACGAGATGGCGGCGACGTCATTCGGCCATCTGACGACCAACGAGATCTACCCGCCGGCGGGCGGCTACAAGCCGATCACGGGATCGATCTTCGATCTGCTGGACAAGTACGGCGTTTCGTGGACGAACTTCTACCAGGATCTTCCCACTTCCGGAATTTTCTATCCTTATACGTCTTTTGATTCTGTCCATCTCGGCGTGATTTCAACGTTCCTCAACGATGCGGCCGCTGGTACGCTCCCCGAAGTTTCCTTCGTGGATCCGTCCTTCGCCCCAGACCAGGAAATCAACGGCGCCATCTTCGAGACCGACGAGCATCCGCCGTTCGACATCCGCGCGGGCGAATACCGCGTGTGGCAACTCGTGAACGCGGTTCGAAATGGTCCGGACTGGAAGAACACGATCATTTTCATCACCTACGACGAACACGGCGGTTTCTATGATCATGTGCCGCCTCCGCGCGCCAGTCAGGGTGGTGCGCTATCGCCCGACGGGATCAACCCGGGCCAGTGCGAGGATCTTTCCAATCCGCCCACGAGCGAACAGCCGGGCGGCGGTGTGCAATGCTCGATAAGCGAGGCCGACGCGGCGAGCATCTGCCCCGGCTTCACGGCGACTGGTCCCTACCCGGCCTCGTGCGCGAACTTCAACCAGGAGGGTTTCCGGGTTCCATTTATGGCGATCTCGCCGTTCTCGAAGCCGCATTACGTTTCGCACACGGTCGCGGATCACACCGCGATGCTGGCGTTGATCGAGAAGCGATTCTTCAGCCTGAGCGGCGCGGCCACCGTGCGGCCGCATCTTACGGCGCGCGATCTTCATGCGCCGACGCTCGAAGACATGTTCGACTTCAACCATTCGCCGTCGCTCAACGCGACGTTCGCAGCGGCGCCGGCGCCGCTTGCGGGCGAGAGCGGCTGTCCGGTGCTCAGCGCGCCGTAATCCGGCGTTTCCCACGATTCAAAACACGACGCGCCGCGCGGCTCCCGAGGCCACGCGGCGCGTTTCATTTTGTTGCGGGTTTGAGCTTTATGCCGCCGGTTCCCGCGCGCGGCTACATCCGGAACACGCCGAAGCCCGAGGACTGCGGCACCGGCGCGTTGAGGGACGCCGCGATCGCGAGCGCAAGCGTCGCGCGCGTGTCCACTGGATCGATCACGCCGTCGTCCCATAGCCGCGCGCTCGAGTAGTAGCAGTTCGATTCGTGCTCGTACTTCTCGAGCGTCGGGCGCAGGAACTCGGCCTGCTCCTCGGCCGTCATCGCCTTGCCCTCGCGCGCGAGCTGATCGAGCTTGACGGTGAGAAGAGTGTTGGCGGCCTGCTCACCGCCCATCACGGAGATTCGCGAGTTCGGCCACATGAACAGAAAGCGCGGCGAGTACGCGCGCCCGCACATCCCGTAGTTTCCCGCGCCGTTCGACGCGCCGATTATCACGGTGAACTTGGGCACCTGCGCGTTGGCGACAGCGTTGACCATCTTGGCGCCATCCTTGGCGATTCCGCCCTGCTCGTAGCGCTTGCCGACCATGAAGCCGGTGATGTTCTGAAGAAAAATCAGCGGGATGCGCCGCGCGCAGCAGAGCTCGATGAAGTGCGTCGCCTTGAGCGCGGATTCGCTGAACAGCACGCCGTTGTTCGCGACGATTCCAACCGGGTAGCCCCAGATGCGCGCGAAGCCCGTCACCACCGTGGTCGCGTAGCGCGGCTTGAACTCGTGCATCCGGCTCCCGTCAACGATACGCGCGATCACCTCGTGCACGTCGTAGGGTTTGCGATTGTCGGCCGGGATGATGCCGTAGAGTTCGGCGGGGTCGTAATAGGGTTCTTCGGGCTCGTCCTGGGAAATGTCAGTGGCCGGGCGCGGTCCGAGATTTTCCAGAATCGAGCGTGCGATCTGGAACGCGTCCCGATCGTCCTCGGCAAGATTGTCGCTTACGCCGGAGATACGGGTGTGAACGTCGCCGCCGCCGAGTTCCTCCGCCGTCACTTCCTCGCCGGTCGCCGCGCGGACCAGCGGCGGTCCGCCAAGGAAGATGGTTCCCTGCTCTTTCACGATAATGTTCTCGTCGCACATCGCGGGCACGTACGCTCCGCCGGCCGTGCACGAGCCCATCACGACCGCGACCTGCGCGATTCCCATCGCGGACATCCGCGCCTGGTTGTAAAAGATGCGCCCGAAGTGCTCGCGGTCGGGAAAGACCTCGGCCTGAAGCGGAAGGAACGCGCCGCCAGAATCGACCAGGTAGATGCAGGGCAGGCGGTTTTCCATCGCGATTTCCTGGGCGCGGAGATGCTTCTTGACGGTGATCGGGTAGTAGGTGCCGCCTTTGACGGTCGCGTCGTTCGCGACCACGATCACCTCGCGACCGTGGACGCGTCCGATTCCGGTGATAACTCCCGCGGCGGGCGCCTCCGAGCCGTACATCCCATGCGCCGCCAGCGCCGAAAGCTCCAGAAACGGGCTCTCGGGGTCGAGCAGATTGCGCACGCGATCGCGCGCAAGGAGCTTTCCGCGTTCGACGTGGCGCTTGCGGGCATGGGCGGGACCGCCCTCTCGGATGCGTTCGATTTCGGCGCGCAGCTTCTTCACTTCTCCTTCATGCACCTCACGGTTGCTCCGAAATTCCCCGGAGCCGGCGCGCACGTGCGATTCGAGTCGTTCCATCGGGCGTCTCCCTGATGCCAGTAGGTCCAAGATGGGCTAGATATTAACGTCATCGCCGCACAAAAACAGACGGCGGACCCAGGATGCGCGGACGGGATTTACGATCGCTTGAATTCGACAAGGTGGTAGGCCTTGTCGCGGGATTTGCCGTCTCGGAGCCGGGACGCGAGCGGGCGCGCTCGCTCAGGCCGTCGACCGAGCCCGAGGTGGTGCGCGATCTGCTCCGGGCTAGCGCCGAGATGGTGGAATTGCGCGGGCACGCGGGCGCGCTGCCGATCGCGGAGTTTCCCGAGATGCGCGCGCTGATGCTCGCGGCTGCACGCGAGGGCGCGGTGCTCGACGGCGAGTCGCTGCTCAAATTCCGCGACTTCGTGCTCGGCTCGCGCCACGTCGCAAGCTTTCTGCGCTCGCGCGTCGAGCCGTTTCCGCACGTGGCCACGCTCGTCGCCAACCTGCTCGCGCCCAAGGAGCTTGCCGACGCTCTGCTGAAGGCGCTCGCCGACGACGGCAGCCTGCTCGACGACGCAAGCCCGGAACTGAAACGGCTTCGCAATCGGCTGCGCGAGGAACGCGTTGACCTGGAGGCGCGCCTGATGCGCTCGCTGAGCCAGCCCGGGATGGATCCGTTCGTATCGGATTACGTGGTGACGCTGCGCAACCGGCGCTTCGTCCTGCCGCTCAAGCTGAATTACGCCGAGCGGCTCGAAGGAATCGTCCAGGATCGCTCGGTGTCGGGCGAGACGCTGTTCGTCGAGCCGATGTGGGCGGTCGAGCTCAACAACCGCCTGATGATGCTCGAAAGCGAGGTCGAAGCCGAAGAGCATCGGATTTTCATGCGGCTCAGCGCGATGGTGCGCGGGTACGCAACCGAACTCAGGATGACGTTCGACGCGATGGTCGCGCTGGATGCACTGAATGCGCGGGCGATTTTCGCCGAACGCTTCCGATGCGTCGAGCCGGACACGAGCGCCGGAATGACCGAGCTTTTCGAGGCGCGCCATCCGCTGCTCGTCACCAGCGGGCGCGAAGTCGTGCCGATCGACGTCGTGATCCCGGCCGGGCGCAAGGGAATCGTGATTTCGGGCCCGAACACCGGCGGCAAGACGGTCGCGCTCAAGACGCTCGGGTTGCTCTCCCTGATGGCGCAGGCAGGGCTTCTGATCCCGGCACGCGAAGGCAGCCGCACCGCGATTTTCAAAAGCGTGTTCGCCGATATCGGGGACGAGCAGTCGATCGAGACCAATCTTTCGACCTTTTCGGCCCACGTCGCCAATCTTTCCGAGCTGCTCCGCTCGCTCGCCGAGCCGGCGCTGGTAATTCTGGACGAACCGGGAGCGGGAACCGATCCGGCCGAGGGCGCGGCGCTCGCGATCGGGATCATGAAATACCTGGCAGCGCGAAAATGCACGGTCGCGGTCGCGACCCATTCCACCGCGGTCAAGCTCCACGCCTATTCGGGTCATGACTTCGACGTTGCCGCCGTCGATTTCGACGCCGAGCGCCTGATTCCGCTCTATCGGCTGAAGCCCGGAACCATCGGCCAAAGCTACGGGCTCGCGGTGGCCGAGCGGCTCGGCCTGCCCGGCGAGGTGATCGACGCGGCACGCGGCACGATGGGCGAAAGCGCGATCGAACTCGACCGCGCCCTGGAGCGGCTCGAAGGGGAACGCGCACGGCTCGACGGCGAGGCCGGAAAGCTCCGCGATCGGGAGCGCGAGTTCAGGCGCCACGAGCGCGAGGCCCTAGAAGCAACCGAAAAAGCGCGCGAGCGCGCCGCGACCGAGCGCACCCGGCTTCGCGAGGAGGTGCGCGGTCTTATCACGGACCTGAAACGCGAAGGCGACGATCTGCTTCGCGAGATCAAGACCCACGCCAAATCGCGCCGCGACTTAAGCCGCTTCCTCGAAGGCGCCGCCGAGCGCCTGGAGCAGGTCGCACCAGCGATCGACGCGCTCGAACAGGCCGAGCAGGCGCCGCTCAAGGTCGGCGACCAGGTCGAATTCGGCGGTATCCGCGGCGAATTGCTGGTGCTCGAGCCGGCACGCGCGGTGATCGGACGAGGCGGTCTTCGAATCGAGGTTGCGCCGGAACGGCTTCGCTCGGCGCGCAAGGTGCCCGCCGCGGCTGTGGTGCGCGGAAAACCGGAGCCGATGCCGACGGTGACGGTCAGCGCCGCGGGCGAGGAGCGCGGGCAGCTCAACCTGATCGGGATGCGCACGTCGGAGGCGCTTCGCAAGCTCGAGGAATTTCTCGATCAGGCCTACCTGACCAACCGCCAGGAAGTGACGATCGTGCACGGAATCGGCTCGGGCGCGCTCAAGAAGGCGGTTCAGGAGTACCTCACATCGTCGCCCTATTGCGCGGAGTTTCGCGACGCCGAGCCGCATCGCGGCGGCGCCGGCGCGACAATCGTCAAGCTCAACGTCTGACGCGCCTGCGACCTTTCGCCGCCGCAGGCAACTCTCAGAACAGTTTTCGGAACCGCTGAAGCGAATTTGGCGTGGGACTCGCTCCGGGAGCTGCACCGCCGCCGGACGGCGCACCGAGAAGTCCTCCGAGTCCTTTTTTCCCGAGGAATTTCTGGACCGCCTGCTTTCCCTTCTGCTCGACCGCCTGCTTTCCGGCGCGCTGAGCCAGTTCCGTGACGTCCGGGAGCACGGTGGGCTTGGGCAGCGCCCCGGTTATCTGAAGCGGGATATCGATCTCGCCCTGACTGTTCGTCAGATAGACGACGTTCCTCTTCTCCGCGATTATCTCGCTGCTGAATTGCTTGCTCAGAAGGATATGGGCGAGAAGATTGACGTTCTTGTCCAGATCGAACCATCCGTCGCCTTTGAGCGTGTAATCCTGCGTCTTGACGAGCAGGTCATGCGAGGTGATTCGCGGCCCCTTGAGCGTGAACGTCAGGCTCATGTCCTGAATATCCGTGTCGGGATTCTTGAACAGTTCGGGATGGCGCTGGACCACGGAAGCCGGCATCAGATTACCGATCGCGGGCAGGTTCTGGACCTTGTCGAGGGCAGTGGCCGCGACGTTTACGCCGACCAGTTTTCCGTCCTTGACGTGCGCGCCACCGGAGCCGTCAAGCGTGGGTTTGATCTCGGCGAAGTTTGACCCGGCGCCCGATACCTTGACCTGCGCGGTCAGGATTCCGCGCACCATATCGGCCGACTTGGACTTCTGCGACTCAAGTAGTTTCTGCAGGTTCACGGAGTCCGCGTTCATCGTCAGGTTGAAACTCGGCTTGGAAGCCAGAGTCGCTTCGCCGCTTGCGGCAATTTGTCCTCCGAACACGCCAACCTTGAGCGACTTCAAGTCGAGCGTCTTGCTCACCATCGCGGCTGTCACGTCGAGCGACTGGTAGTCGACGTTCTGTAGTAGCCCATCGCTGGAAGTCACTCTGGCGGTGACGGAATACGCACCGCCGCTGGTCGAAGCGACCGTGCCCGCGACCGACAGCTTGTTGAGATGCTCGTCGGCGGGGCGCTTGGGAGCCAGGTCCGCCAGATGAACGGAATCAGCGGTGAGACTGTAGGTGGCATTGACCGGCTGTATTGAGCTCGCGCGGACCGTAGCGGTCGCACGGGTGGAACCGAGCGCGAAGGTCAGCGGACCGACATCAGCGGAATTGCCGTCGAGCCGGATTACGCCAGAGAGCGCGCTTACCATCGGCTTGCTCTCGCCCGAACGCGTCGCCGAGATGTTCGCCAGCGTGACGGTTCCCTTGGCGGACGGCTTTCCGCCCGCGAGCGAGAGGTCGGTATGAATTTCGGCGTCGCCAGCCGGTCCGTACTTCGCGAGCGCCGGAACCATCTTCGCGATCGGCGCGAGAGCAAAGCGGTTGGTATCGAGCCGCGCCGAGAGCGCGCCTTGGCCGAACTGGACCTTGGTCGCCTTGGCGTCGAGCGCGCCGAGCTTAACCGTCGCCTGCGCTATCGAGAGCTTGCTTCCCTGGCGCGAGCCGTTAAGCGCTACCGTAAAGGGAACGTCAGCAGGTTTGTTGAAAACGTCGCCCCATCAAATCTGGTTCGCCCCGAGATCGGTGGCGGCGCTGAAGCCGAGCGCGTTGAGCGAGCCTTTCGCACTCAAATTGAGAGTAACCGGCCCGGAAAGCGCCAGCTTGGCAGGAATCTTCTGGCCAATCGCGCCGATCCCCTTCAGATCAGAAAGCAGCAGCGGCCCGATCTTGCCCTTCAAGTGAAGCGGAACATTGGCGAAATCGATCTTGCCCTCGCCGAGCGGTCCCACTACGGCGCTCAGGTTCAGGTTCTGCTTCTGACCGAAGGCCGCAAGTTTGAGTTGGACATGAAACGGACGGTGGAACGCAAAATCGGTCATCGCGAGATCGACGTCGTTTATCGTGACCGGCGGCTGGCGTGTTGATTGGTCCTCGTAAGTGATCCGGCCGTTGTCGATCTCGAAGCTTCTTACGTAGATGCCGGAAATAATCGCCGAGGCCGCCGACGGAGCTGCGGGCTTTGCCGCGGTAAGCGGCGCGCCGGCAAGCGGCTTACCGGGTTTTTCGTGCGATTTCGCCGCAGGAGTCGGAGGAGCCTTGGGCTCGCCCGCTTTGGACGGTTCGCCATGCTTGCCCAGAGTTGCGATATTGAGCTTGCCGGAGGCCGTCCGGATGATTCGGACGTCGGGGCTTGCGAGGACAACCTTGGTTACATGGAATTCCTTCGACAAGAGCGGCAGAAATTCGACGTCGGCGTAAACATCACGCGCCTTGACGAAGGGCTCTTTCGAGATCGCGGGGTCGTCGGCGATCGTCACGTCCTTCAAATCCGCCGCGACGCCCCATCCGAGCTTCACCTTGATTGTCGCGACCTCGACCTGTCGCCCAAGCGAAGCGCTAACTTTAGAGAGCAGGTAGTCGCGGTTCTGGGCAATAATCGAGTTCAGGTTCTTGGCGGCGTAAAACAGCAAACCGCCAACGGCCACGATGACGACCAGAAGCAACGCGCCGACGATTAAGAAAATTTTGCGCATGATGAAGTCCGAAGGAGCGGTTGCGCTCTCAAGAATTAGTGCTCGTTCAGTATAATCCAGAACCGGGAAAACCGCACACGGTTTCGACTACAGTGAATAACGCGCTCACGCTATCGCGGTTACAGGTTGTTTCACATGCGCAGGAAAAAAAAGACCGCCGACACCACGCGCGGAAAGCATCAGCCCGCCGCCGATCCCAAGGCCGCTTTTTCATCGCCATTCAAGGAGCTGAAAAAGATGCTGGCCGAGCGCGGGGCGCTCAACCAGGCCGAGCCGAAACCCGAACCTGCGGCGAAAGCTCCCGCCCGTGAGAGCCGACCGCCCGGAACGCCCGCCGAAACTCCGATCAACGACGAGGCGGCGCTGCTCGAAGCCTATCGCGGGGTTCGACCGCTCGAAGGCGGTCGTCGCGTACCAATCAAGCCCGAGGTGAGCCACGCGGTTGTCAGCGAGGACTCGGAGGTTCTCGCGGCGCTCTCCGATCTGGTTTCGGGCCAGGGAGGGTTCGACCTTACCGAGACCGACGAATATGTCGAAGGCGCGCGGGTCGGAATCGATCCACGGCTGGTGACCAGGCTAAGGCGCGGCGAGTTTGCAACACAGGCTCATATCGACCTGCATGGGATGACGCAGTCGGCCGCACGCGAGGCGCTTAGCTCATTTATCGTGGAGAGCGTGAGAAGCGGGCTGCGTTCAGTGCTGGTGGTTCACGGACGCGGGCTGCGTTCTCCGGGTGGCCATCCGGTACTCAAGCATGCGACGGCGCATTGGCTCTCGCATGGAACGATCGGCGGACGCGTGCTCGCCTTTACCACCGCGCGTCCTTCCGACGGCGGCACTGGCGCGATGTATGTCCTTCTGAAACGGGACCGCCGACGTGGTCCCTTCGACGTTCTCAAGGGCGCAAAGCGCTACGAATGATGGCTATGGCGTTTTTGCAACATCAGAAAAAACGGGGCTTCGATTTCGAAGCCCCGTTGCCGTTTCAAGGCGGTTTTGAATCCGCCCGCGCTTACATCTTGGCCTGGAGAACGAAGGCCATGACCAGGCTGTACAGGGTCAGCGCTTCGATAAACGCAAGGCCGACGATCATCGGAACGAAGATACGGCCCGCGCTGTTCGGGTTGCGCCCGATCGACTCCATCGCCGAGGCGCCAAGCTTGCCCTGACCAAGACCGCATCCCGCGGCTGCCACGCCGATACCGATATTGGCGGCGAGCGCGATAAGTCCCGCGCGCATAGCGCTCGGATGACCGGCTGCGGCGGCGCCGGCCGCCTCCTGCGCCATCGCGAGCAACGGCGAGGCGAGCACGAGCGCGGTAGCCGCACTCAGGATGGTTGAAAGACGACGAATCATTGAAGTTCCTCCTCGTTTTTTCGCGCGCCCGTCCGAATCCAGCCCAAGCCCTCGCCTCTATCCTCTGCCACCGCCGGCGCCTCGGCGAAGATTGGCTTGCGCGCTAATATAACCTTGTTAAATATCGATTCTCCGAAGCTGTGGCTCAATGCTCATGGCTCGCCGCGAGCCGCACATAGGCCATCGAGAGCACCACGAAAATGATCGCCTGGATTATGCAGACGATCGAGCCGAGCGCATAGAAGAGAAGCGGTACGATGAGTTTCGTTAGCCCGGTGAAGATGCTCAGCACCTGATGGTCGGCGAACATGTTCGCGAACAGACGAAGCCCGAGCGAGAACGGCCGGAACACGTTGTCTGCAATCTCGATCGGCAGCATCAGGGGCGCGAGCAGCGGCAGCGGCCCGAGAAAGCTCGCCAGATAACCGAATCCGTTCTTTCGAAAACCCCAGAAGAGAAAATAGAAAAAGCTTATCGTCCCGAGCGCGAACGTCAGGTCGGAGTCGGCCGTCGGCGGCTCCATCCCCGGTATCAGGCCGAGGAAGTTTGCCGCCAGGATGAAGATGAAGAGACTTCCGAAGAACGGCACCAGCTTGCGGTATTCGTGCAACTGCACGACATCGTTGGTGAAGCCGTCCATCCACTCGACGAAAACCTCGGCGAGCGAGCCCGCGCCAATCTTCTCCCCCGGAACGACGTTATCACCGGCACGTTTCAGCGCGCGCCGGGCAAGAAAGCCGAACACGATCAGGATGCCCATCACGAGCCACGTGCCGACCAGAACCTCGGGGATTTTCCCGCCCCCGATCATCTCGAGGAAATTAATATTCGCCTGCAAACAGTCCTCCGGAAGACGAGCGCCTCATGTGATGGCGCCGCG
>JAKAVX010000018.1 GCA_021827465.1 Deltaproteobacteria bacterium
CGAAGGGGACCCTATGGATCTCGCTGACCAGTTGCTCCTGGCGGCGCGATACGAACTTCGCGATTACCGCGCCGAATATCATCAGGCTCGCAACCGCTTCGGCGACAGCAAGTATCCGCGCCATTCCTATCGGCAGCACGTCGCCGTATCCAATCGAGGTTGCGGTGACAAAGCTGAAGTAAACCGCCGTCGCGAGGCCCTTGAGCGTGGCCGCGACCGCCGTGGAACGCTCGGTAAGCGCGGGCAGGCCGGCCAGCGCGGAAATCCAGTAGGCCACGCCGCTCAGCACGATCACGGCGAGCCAGGCGAGAAACAGCTCCAGGGTGGAACGGCGATCGATAACGTCGAGTATGGCGTTTCCCCACTGGCCCGCGCGAAGCTCGGTCGTGCGCGACAGGATTGCGCGCGGGCGAGGCCCGGCCGGCGGCGCAGCCCGAGCTATGGCCGGCGCGACGCTCTCGATCGGGCCGCCCGAATCTTTCCAGTCGGCAAGCCCGCCGTGATAGTGCCGGACGTTCGTGTAACCGAGTTCGCGAAGCAGGCGCACCGCCTGCTCGGCAGCGGGTCAGGTGAACTTTGCGCAGTAAACCGCCAGCTCCGCCTGCGGATTTGGGATCAGATCGCGCGCCCGCTCGCGCACTTCGGCAACGGGCAGGCTCAGAGCCCCCGCAATATGCGCGGCCTCGTAGGAATCGCGCGGGAGAACGTCCACGATAACCAGCGAGGAATCGCCGAGCCGGCGCATCAATTCGTCGCGCGAGATATCCGGGAACTCAGTTTGCTTGCCCGCGAGCGATACTTCCGCCATCGCCCGCAAGTTTAATCGTATGCCTCGGCAACGGGAATCAGTTTTTCGCGCCGGCGCCCAGTACCGCGCGGCACGGGCGATCTGATAGCGCGCGCCCGGATGCGCAGGCCTGCAATGCGAAGGCGCTGGAAGGCGAGGCCGGCCCTGCTAGTATACGAACTTGCCTGCCTCGGCGCGCACGGAGGTCGAACGGGACGGCGAATGGCACCATCGGCAAAGCACAAAAGCCCCGTGGTTTTCCTGCTCGACGTCGATAACACGCTGCTCGACAACGACAGGGTGACCGACGATCTGAAGCGCCATCTGATAGTGAAGGTTGGCCCGGAGCGCCAGGAACGCTACTGGTCGATCTTCGAGGATTTGCGCAAGGAACTCGGCTACGCGGATTACCTTGGCGCTCTCCAGCGTTACCGGGTCGAGCATCAGCACGAAGCGCACCTTACCGAGGTCTCGTCGTTTCTAATCGATTACCCGTTCGCCAACCGGATCTACCCCGGCTCCCTCGACACTATCGAGCATCTGTCGAAGCTCGGACCGACGGTCATCCTTTCCGACGGCGACGTCGTCTTCCAACCGCGCAAGGTCTGGCGCTCGGGATTGTTCGAAGCAGTCGAGGGCCGGGTGCTGATCTACATCCACAAGGAGCAGGAACTGGGCGAGGTCGAACGGCTCTACCCGGCGGATCGTTACGTGCTTATCGACGACAAGATCCGGATCCTGACCGCGGTGAAGAAGATCTGGGGCGATCGCGTGACTACGGTCTTTCCGCGCCAGGGCCATTACGCGCACGCCGACGACGTGGCGAGCTATCCGCCCGCCGACCTCACGATCGAGCGTATCGGCGAGCTAATCGACCGCGACCCGCGCACCCTGTTCGCGCGTGCGGGCTGAACCGATTCGCGCCGCGAGGAGCAGCATCGCAAATCCGAGCAAAAGGATTTCGAAGGGACAAGCCTTTATATCTCGCACCACGGGATCACATCCCGAGCTTGTTTCGAATTTCGGCCGCGATTTCCTCCGGGCTCGCGGCGATATCAACGGTTGTCGCATCGCGCGGCTCTTCCAGCGCGTCGAACTGGCTCTGCAACAGCTCCTCGCTCATGAAATGGCCGCTTCGCGCGGCCATCCGCCTCGCGATCAGGGCCATGTCACCGCGCAGGTAGATGAATTTGACCGCCGCGGGATCGACGACCAGCAGATCACGGTACGATTGCTTTAGGGCGGAGCACGCGATCACCGCTGAAATGCCCTCGGCGAGACATCGCTCGACGAGCGTGCGAACCGCCGCCAGCCACGGCCGGCGATCTTCGTCGCTGAGCGGGATTGCGTGGCTCATCTTTCGCTTGTTGGCGTCCGGATGCAGGTCGTCGGCGTCGTAAAAGCGCCATCCCAGTTGCCGCGCCAGCGTCTGGCCGACCGTGCTTTTGCCCGCGCCCGACACCCCCATCAGAATTACGACCATGACGGCGTCCCCGCTTCGGCCGATATCCGGCCGCGACGCGATATCCGCGCTAATATAAGAGCCGGCGTCGCAAGCGGATATCGCGCGATAGAGAAAAACCCGTTCGGCGGGTTGGGGGATTCACGCGTGGCGTCCGCGCGCGAGCGAAGGCAAGGCCGCGTCAGGCCTTCTTCTCGACTGTCTCGACCGGGCCGTCCGCGTCCTTCCACGCCTTGAATCCACCCTCGATATGGCAGACCGGCTCCAGCCCCATGCGCTGAACCTGCTGCGTCGCGAGCGCCGAACGGAGGCCGCCCGCGCAGAAAAAGACAAAGCGCTTGCCGGAGCCGAAAATCTCCTTGTAGTAGGGGCTGGCCGGATCGACCCAGAATTCCAGCATCCCGCGCGGCGCATGAAACGCACCGGGAATCCGTCCGTCACGCGCGAGTTCGCGAACATCGCGAAGGTCCACGAGCACGACGTTGGGATCGTCGCGCAACTGAATCGCCTGCTGCGCGCTTACCGCCTCGATTTCCGCATTCGCTTCCGCGACAAGGTCGAAAATGGTCTTCTTGAGTTTGAGCGCCATCCTGTTTCACCGCCGTTTGCGCCACAGCGGACCGGTTCAGGGACCTGGCCTGAAATCGCTCGGCGCGCACGGCCTTCTTTCCGCCCTTTATACCGGCGCGCGCGTTCATCGCAAACGCGCGTTGTCCGTGGCGCGGCGAATGTCGTAGCGTGCGGCGGGAGCCCGTAACGGCCGCAATGATGGGAGGAATCTCGGATGGACACGGAATCGGCGTCGGACAACTGCATCGTGGCGACCACGGATGATCTGCCCGGTTACGAGGTGACGCAGGTGATCGGCGAGGTCTTCGGCCTTGTCGTTCGCGCGCGCAATGTCTTCTCGAACTTCTCGGCGGGGCTGCGTACGGTCTTCGGCGGCGAGGTTGCGGGATACACGAAGTTGCTCGCCGACAGCCGCAACCAGGCGATTGAGCGTCTCAGGCTTGCGGCGATGGAGCGGGGCGGCAACGCGGTGCTCGCGATGCGGTTCGACTGCAACGAGATTGCCAACCTGATGAGCGAGATTGCCGCGTACGGGACGGCGGTTATCGTGCGCAAGACCCGTTAGGCCGGACCCGCGCGGGCGATTCAGCAAAACGCGCGGCTATCCGCACGCGCCGACATCGGACGAGTCAGAGTCCCAGCAATTTGCGCATCTTCGAGGCGCTGAAGCCGACCATCGTTTCGTCGCCGACGCGAATCACCGGGACGGCGCGAAAGCCGAGGTTTAGCAACTCGTCGCGTGCGCTCGGGTCGCTCGCGATACTCCTTTCCACGAAGCGGACATTGTGGCGCGAGAAAAAGTCTTTCGCCTGGGCGCACGCGGGGCATCCGGTGTTCGTATAGATGATCACTTCCATGAGGCATCTCCCTCGACGACGGCGGCCGACCCGCGGACCCGATTCAGCGGCGTAGCGTGGCGTTCGAAGCCGCCTTGCGCCGACGCCCAGAGCGGCATCGCGCGCACGAGCCCGAGCACGAGCCGCCGCAATCACACTCGCAGTCCGAGATAATCTTCTCGAGCGTTCGGCGGAGCCGATGGAGACGGCGGATACTCTCGCGTATTTCGGCGAGCTTCGCTTCGGCCTTTCGGGTGACCGGTCCGCACTCGCGGGTCGAGGTCACGCCGAGCGAGAGCAATTCGCCTATTTCCCGGAGCGAGAATCCGAGCGCCTTCGCATCACGAATGAAGCCGAGGCGCTCGACCGCGTCCTCGGAGTAATCCCGATAGCCGGTAAGGCTCCGCTTCGGCCGCGCGATAAGGCCGCGGCGCTCGTAAAAGCGCAGAGTATCCACGCTCACGCCGGCCCGCGCTGCGACACGACCAATCGTCATTTGAACAGCAGGATAGACCCTTGACCTTGGTCCAGAGTCAAGCGCATCGTGCGGGGCCCCGCGATTTTTCCCGCACGCGGAAAATTCGCTCAAGGCAGCGCCGGAGCCGCGAGGGCCGCGGCATCCGGCGCTGTCGGTGTGTGTATCGGTTACTCGGGCAGGCCGAAGCTCCGGGCGAGCGCCTTTATCTCTTCCCTGCGCCACGGCAGCGGTGCGGGCCGCTGGACCATCCCGGCGGCTTTCAGATGCTCGGTCACCTTGGCGTCTTCCTTGAAGGGCTTGCCGTACTCGCCTTCGAAATAGATCTCTTCCATCGGTGGGCGCGGACGCTGTCCGCCGGCTTCCCACGACTCGGCAGGATATCCAACCAGCAGGACCCACAGCGGCACCCAATGGTCGGGCGGCTTGAGCGCGGCCTTGATCGGCGCCGGCATGAAGGCCGAGAGACAGACGCCCAATCCTTCGTCGACCGCGGCGAGCATCGCCTGGCAGGTCGCGATTCCCGCATCGGCGGCGACTCCGGCGATCGGCGGCGCGCCACCCGGCCGGCTCGCGGTCATCGGGTTCTCGGAGGCGGGCTTCAGGATATTCGGCCACACGAACTCGTCGACGAACTTGTGGCTCCATCCATGCGTTGCGTTGAGCGCGCCAACGTCAACCAGCTTCTTCAGGCGGTCCTGCGCGCCGCGAAACGCGGTCGGATCGCAATATATGTAGATATGAACCGGAGCGAGCTCGATATTGAGGGCGGAGACCGGCGTCTTCATCGCCTCGAGCGTCTCGCGCGAAAGCTGGTCGCGGAACACCACGATCGCGCGCATGAACGTGGCGTTGACCGCGCACGAAGCGCGGCGCGCGGCTTCCAGCATAGTCTGGATTTTCTCGCGCTCGACCGGACGCCACGATTGGAAGTACCGAATCGTACGCCGTCGACCTACGACTTCTTTGAATTCCATAAACCTCTCCTTGTCGAATCGCGCGTGGTTCGCGCGTCAATTACCCGTTATGCGCCGCCGCGCGTTTCGCTTCGACCGCGGCGCGCACCTCGCCCGCGATAGCGCTTAGCGGCGTGCCGGTGGGAAACACTTTGGAGACCCCGAGTTCGAGCAGCGCCGGGATGTCTCGTTCGGGAACGGTTCCGCCCACCAGCACGGCGATTTCCTTCGCGCGCTCGCACAGTCCGGCCATCAACTGCTCGGTGAGCGGGCGATGGGCTCCCGACAGGATGCTCAGCCCGATCGCGTCAACGTCCTCCTGGAGCGCGATCGCGATGATGTTCTCGACGCTCTGGCGAAGCCCGGTGTAGATGACTTCCATTCCAGCGTCTCGCAGCGCGTAGGCGATAACCTTTGCGCCCCGGTCATGGCCGTCGAGGCCGGGCTTGGCAATCAATATTCGAATCTTATCGTGCTGCGTCGCCACGAGTTCCTTTCTCCGGATTCTCAGAGCGCAAGCGGCTCCTTGAAGGTGCCGAATTCCGCGCGCAGGACGGCGCAGATCTCGCCGACGCTTGCGTATTCCTTGACCGCGTCGAAGATGAACGGCATCAGGTTGGCCTTGCCCTTGGCGGCCGAGCCGAGAGCCTCAAGTGCGGCGTTCACCCGCGCGCCGTCGCGTTCGCGGCGCACCTGCGCGAGTTTTTCGCACTGGCGCGCGCATATTTCGGGATCGCTCTCGTACAGTTGGAACTGCGCGCGCTCGGGCTCGGGGCGGCTGAAGCGGTTGACGCCGACCACGATCTGCTCGCCGCTCTCGACGCGGGTCTGATAGCGGTAGGCCTCCTGCGCGATCTCGCGCTGGATCGCTCCGCGCTCGATACACGCGACCATCCCGCCCGCCGCTTCGATCCGATCGATTATCGCGCGCACCTCGCGCTCGGTCCGGTCGGTCAGCGCCTCGATAAAATGAGAGCCGCCGAGCGGATCGACGACCGCGGGAACGTTGGTTTCGTAGGCGAGAATCTGCTGGGTGCGAAGCGCAATCTCGGCGCTCTGCTCGGTCGGTATCGCGAACGGTTCGTCCCACGCCGCGGTGAAGACCGACTGGACGCCGCCCAGCACCGAGGAGAGCGTTTCGAACGCCACGCGGACGATATTGTTGTAGGGCTGCTGCGCGGTCAGCGTGCTGCCGCCGCATACCACGCCGAAACGGAACATCTGCGCGCGCGGGTCGGTCGCGCCGAAGCGCTCCTTCATGATGCGCGCCCACAGCCGCCGCCCCGCGCGGTACTTCGCGACTTCCTCGAACAAATCGCCGTGGGTGTAAAAATAGAAGCTCAGTTGCCGGCCGAACTCATTCACGTCCAGCCCGCGCTGGCGACACGCCTCGACGTAGGTGATCCCGTCCGCGAGCGTATAGGCCATCTCCTGCACGGCGGTCGCGCCCGCGTCGCGGAAATGGGCGCCCGCGATGCTGATCGCGTTGAAGCGCGGCGCCTGCTTCACGCAGTACTCTATCGTATCGACGATAAGCCGAAGCGACGGCGCGGGCGGAAAGATCCACGTCCCGCGCGACACGTACTCCTTCAGGATGTCGTTCTGGATCGTGCCGGAAATCCGCTCCGGCGCGACACCCTGGCGCTCCGCCACCGCCAGGTACATCGCGAGCAGGATCGCCGCGGTCGAATTTATCGTGAACGAGGCGCTGACCTTGCCGAGCGGGATACCTTCGAAAAGCTCCTCCATGTCGGCCAGCGTATCGATTGCCACGCCGACCCGCCCGACGTCGTCGGCCGCCGCCGTGTCGTCGGAGTCGAGCCCGATTTGGGTCGGCAGGTCGAGCGCGACGGAAATTCCGGTCTGTCCCTGTTCAAGCAGCCACTTGTAGCGCTGATTGGTTTCGCGCGCGGTGCCGAAGCCGCTGTACTGGCGCATCGTCCACAGCCGCCCGCGGTACATCGTGGGCTGCACGCCGCGCGTAAATGGATACTCGCCCGGCAACCCGAGCGTATCGCGCTCGCCGGCGCCGCTTTCGGTGTAGAGAAGATCGAGTTCCAGGCCCGAGGAAGTGCGCGCGGGCGGAAGATCGAGCTTGCCCACCTGTTCGCGCCATCGGCGCTCGGCGCCGTCGCCTTGCGCCCGGGGTTCGCCGTTCCGGTTATCGGCCGTGGGACCGTGTGTTTGCCCGATGGAATCCGCCGTCTTTGCCATGTTTCTCTCCGGCTCGCGCGCCGGGCGGCTATTTCGAGCGCCGCTCCTTCCATCGCTCAAGCGCCTCTTGATGCGCCTCCGATACCCACGTGCGCGCGAACGAGTCGGCCTCGAATTCTATCGCTTCTCCGCCTTGCAGGCCTTCGCCGTCGTCGACCTGGCGCTTAATGGCGTGCACGGCCGAAGTCGGATTCGCCGCGATGCTCCCGGCAAGCTCGATCGCGCTCTCAAGCACTTCCGCCGGTTCGACGGCGATATCGACCAGGCCAAGACGGAGCGCCTCCTTTGCGTTGATTACGTCTCCGGTCAGCAGCAGGCGAAGCGCGACACCGCGTCCCACCAGGCGCACCAGCCGCTGCCGTCCGCCCCACGCGGGAGTTATTCCGATCGTCACCTGCTTGAAGGCGAAACGGGCCTTTTTGCTCGCGACTCGGATATCGCAGGCGAGCGCGACCTCGCATCCGCCGCCGAAGCTGTCGCCGTTGATCGCCCCGATTACAGGGACGGGCAGCCGGCTCATCCGGTTCATCAGCATCTGCATCCGGCGCGACATCGCGGCCGCCGCCGCGTGAGTCGTAATCTGTTCGAATTCCTTCAGATCGCCGCCCGAAACGAAAGTGCGATTGCCCGCGCCGGTCACGACCACGGCGGCGAGGTGCGCGGCCTGCTCGACATGGTCGAGGACGCGGTCGAGTTCGGCCATCGTCACAAGTCCGACAGCGTTGTGGACGTCCGGGCGGTCGAAAGTTATGAGCGCGACTCGGTCACGCTCCTCGTAGCGCAAATGTACGAGGCCGTCAGGAATTTCAGCCAAGATTCCAATCCCTTACAGTTAAAATCCACGGACATTTGCTCATAGTCGTCAGTTTGGCGCAATCAGCGGGAAGGTCGGAAGCGCAAGCGCTGGCGGCGATCGCTCTTCACAAGCCGGTCGCGGATGATATCGAGCATCAAGAGGCGCGAAGCGAGAGAAATATCACTCGCGCGCGAGCAGGCCGGCGAGAGAGCCGTTCTCGTGCAGGCGCTTGATTGCCTCCGCGAGCGTCGGAGCCAGGCTGACCGGATGAATCGAAAGCGGCATCGCCTGTATCGGAAGGCTGTCAGTCGTGAAAAGCGCCTTGATTCCGAGCGCCGCCAGGCGCTCGACCGCCCGGCCCGTGAATAGCCCGTGCGTGCTCGCGACGATCACGTCGGCGGAGCATCCGGCCGCGAGCAGCGCTCGATGAGCCGCTTCGATAGTGCCGCCGGTGCTGATCATGTCGTCCACGATAACCGGCGAGCGGCCTCGCACCTCGCCTGCGACACCACTTGCCTCGACACGCTCGGCGCTGATCCGGGTCTTGTGCACGATCGCCACCGGCAGATCGAGAATCCGCGCATAACGCCTGGCCATCTTGACCGCGCCCAGGTCGGGCGCGACGATTGCCGACTCGCGAGCGAGGTGCGGGCGAATCGCCTCGGCCAGTACCGGCACGGCGCTCAGATGCTCCAGCGGAATCGAGAATGCGGCCTCGAGCGCGGCGGTATGAAGATCGACCGCGACCACCCGGTCGATTCCGCTGGCGGCGATCAGGTCGGCGACCAGCCGTGCACCGACCGATTCGCGCCCCGACGTCCTGTGGTCCTGACGTGCGTAGCCGAAGTAGGGGATGACGGCGGTGATTTTTGCCGCACCCGCCCGCCGGCATGCGTCGGCCATCAGCAGCAGGTCCATCAGATGCCCGTCGACGGGAGGACCGGTGGGCTGGATAAGAAAGACTTCGTGGCCGCGGACGCTCGCGTTCAGCTCAACGCGCGACTCGGTGTCGGGGAATCGCGTCAGATCTCGTGGAGTGAGCGCGGTCCCGGCGTGCCCGGCAATTGATTCGGCCAAGGGCGGGTTCGATGAGCCGGCGAAGATCGAAAGTTCCATCGGCGCTTGCCTGGGGCGATGCGGCGCCGGACTTCCGGCGCGCGTGCGGTCCGCGCGATACGCCCCCGAGTATCAAAGCATCGAGCGTGCCAGAAACCGCGCGCGCTTGGATTGTCGAGCTGATTTTCACGGCCTAAAGCGCTTTGCGCGCTATCGGCAAGGCCGACCCGGAAGCGGAGGGGCCGGGGTTGCAGAGAAAGAGAAACGGCGCGACCGGTTGCCCGGCCGCGCCGTTGACGTTTCAGATGACCTTGGGGTGATTACCAGCGCGGACCACGTCCGCCGCGGCCACCACCTCCACCGCCGCCGCCACCGCGCCGACGATCGCCACCGCCGCCGCCACCGCCCGAACGAGGAGCGGTTTCGCGGGCCCGGTCAATCTTGATCCGGCGGCCCTTGAGTTCGGTGTCGTTCAGCGTCTCGATAGCCCGATCCGCCTCTCCGGAGTCAGACATTTCGACGAAGCCGAAACCTCGCGACTGGCCAGAGAACTTGTCGGAAATAACCGCCGCGCTCTGGACTGCGCCGACCTGCGAGAAAAACTCGGTAAGGTCTTCCTGAGTAACGTCGTAGGCAAGGTTGCCTACGTACAACTTGCTGGGCATTGGATGCCCTCCTTGTGAAATTTGCTGGCGGTTCTTAAACGGGAGACCCTACGGGTTACGTTGCGGGTTCGGCGTGAAAGAAATCGTCCTAGCGTGCCATTTAAAGATAACGCCGTTCCAAGCTAAGTCAAGTGAGAGCGCACTAGGGCATCCTGAAGGAGCATTAGGCCCACTTTTGCTCGCGATTTCATAGATTAGCGGCCGAGCAGAAACGATGCCACAAAAACCGCTCTCTCGCCCGAGGCTGATGGCACGCCAGAACGTGCCCTTTGGCCTGCCAATCGCCCGAATTTCCGGGTGCGCTTGCCGCTCGTCGAAGAGGTTCAGGCGAACGTTGCGAAGGTCCGGCATGCAGGCGCGATGGCGCGGCGAGTGTGGTTCGTTCGAGTTCGGCGCCTCGACGGGCCCGCGACGCTGTCGGCCGGACTCGACATGCCGGTCATGGACAGCCATCATCCTTGTTCTGGGAGTGAACCTGACCGGTCCACTTTTGTGATCGAGACGTTTGCCGCCCCGATCGGCGAATTCCCGCAAGGGTATCGCCGGTCCAGCGTATGATCGATATTCGATGTTCCACGGCATAGTCGCGGCCCAGTCCGCGCTGGCATGCATGACCGCGGTTTACTTCGCCGCCACGAGTGAACCGCGGCGAGAGGTGCTCTTTCCATGATGTGGCTGGTTCGTATGGCGCTGCGCCGACCGCTCTCGGTGGCGGTGATGGCGCTGCTGATGATGGTGCTCGGCGTGCTGTCCTTCGAGCTGATGAACGTCGACATCTTTCCGTCAATCAACCTGCCGGTCGTGATGGTGGTCTGGAGCTACCCGGGACTTTCCGCGGTCGACATGGAACGCCGGATGGTCATCATCAGCGAGCGCGCCTATTCGACCACCGTCAACGGCATGGAGCACATCGAGTCGGAATCGATAGACGGGCTCGGAATAATGAAGATCTATTTCCAGCCCGGAACGAACATCGGCGCCGCGATCGCGCAGATCAACGCGGTCTCGGAAACAATCCTGACCATCCTGCCGCGCGGAACCCAGCCGCCCCAGATAATTTCCTACAACGCGGCCAACGTGCCGGTGGCGCAGCTCAACATCTACAGCGACACACTCTCCGGCGCGCAGCTCTTTGACTACGGGCTCAACTTCATCCGCGTGCAGCTTTTCACCATCCCGGGATTCTCGACTCCGGCGCCGCTCGGCGGCGTGGGCCGCAACGTGATGGTGAATCTGAATCCCGCGGCGCTCTATGCCAATCAGCTCTCCGCGGAGGACGTGGGCAACGCGATAGCCCAACAGGTCATAGTGATTCCTTCGGGCACGGCGAAGATGGGCAACTACCAGTACAACGTCGATCTCAACATGAGCCCCGACACGGTGCCCGAGTTCAATCGCATCCCGGTCAAGTCGGTGAATGGAACGCCGGTCTTTCTGGGGGATGTGGCACCGGTCAGCGACACCCATCAGCCGCAGACCAACGTCGTCAGGATAAACGGCAGGCTTGCGACCTACCTGATGGTCATCAAGCACGCGTCGGCCTCAACGCTTGCGGTTGTGGACGCGGTGAAGGCCAGGATCCCGGCAATTCTCGCCATCGCGCCCAAAGGTCTCAAAGTCGCGCTCGCTTTCGATCAGTCGAAGTTCGTGCGCGCCGCGCTGTGGGACGTCGTTCAGGAGGCGGGGACCGCGGCGATCCTCGTCGCGCTGATGGTGCTGGTGTTCCTGGGCTCGCCGCGCAGCATGCTGATCGTCATAACCTCGATTCCGCTGTCGATTCTGACCGCATTCGTCGGACTCAAGCTTGCCGGCCAGACGATCAACACCATGACGCTGGGCGGAATCGCGCTCGCGGTCGGGATGCTGGTCGATGACGCGACGGTCGAGATCGAGAACATCCATCGCAACCACGCGATGGGAAAGCCGCTGCTGGTGGCTATCCTCGACGGTGCGCGCCAGATTGCGACTCCCACGCTGGTCGGCACGCTCGCCATCTGCGTGGTTTTCTTCCCAGTCGTTCTGCTGGGAGGCGTCGCGAAATTTTTGTTCACGCCACTCGCGCTCGCGGTGGTTTTCGCGATGCTGACGTCGTACCTGCTGTCGCGCACGCTGGTCACCACGATGGCGCGCTACCTGCTGCCTGAAACCCCCGAGGTGCATCTTGGCACCGGCCTGTGGGGCCGGTTCATCGGCGGGTTCGAGCGCGGCTTCGAGCGATTACGCGAGAGCTACCGGGGCGCGCTGGGCAGCTTCATCGCCCATCGCAAACTCACCCTGACCTGCGTTGCGCTGATGATTATCGCGTCGGTGGGACTGATGTGGGTGGTCGGCGAAGACTTTTTTCCCAAGGTCGACGCGGGAATGATGCGGCTTCACGTCCGCGCGCCGACTGGGACGCGGATCGAGCGCACCGAATGGATTGTCGCGAATATCGACCGCGAAATCCGCAAGATAATTCCGCCCGGCGAACTCGAGGGCATCAGCGACAATATCGGGCTCCCGGTTTCCTACGATCTCGCCTTCTATCAGACCGACAGCATCGGCCCGCAGGACGCCGATATCCTGATTCAGCTCAAACCCGAGCATCACCCGACCGCGATGTATCAGACGCGAATCCGCGAGATGCTGCGGCGCAAGTTTCCCAACGTCGCGGGCTATTTTCAGGCCGCCGATATCATCAGCCAGGTGCTCAATTTCGGACTACCCGCGGCGATAGACGCGCAGGTCTCCGGCAATAACCTCGCCTCGGACTACTCGATCGCGACGCGCCTCGAATCAGAGATGGCGCGCATTCCGGGAATCACCGACCTGCGTATCGCCGAGCCGCTCGACTATCCCGCATACAAGGTCCACGTGGACCGCGCCAAGGCGCTGGAACTCGGCCTTACCCAGGAGCAGGTTGCGTCGAGCCTGCTCACTTCCTTGAGCGGAAACGTCCTTCTGCAACCGGCTTTCTGGCTCGACCCGCAAACCGGGGTCAATTACAACGTGATCTCGCAGACTCCGGAGCATCTCGTCGATTCAGTCAGCAGCCTCGCCAACACTCCGCTCAGCACCCCTGCCAACGGCACTGCCTCGGGCCAGCCGCAATTGCTCGGCAATATCGCCTCGATAACCCACACCGTCGATCCCGCCTTGATCGCGCATTACACCGTCCAGCGCGTCATCGACGTGGATGCGGCGGTGTCGGGGAGCGACCTCGGCAGCGCAAGCTCGGCCGTCCAGCGCGCCATCGACGGCCTCGGCAAGCTCCCGGCGGGGACGAGCATCGTCATCCGTGGGCAAAGCCAGGCGATGCGTCAGTCGTTCAGAACGCTGGGCTTCGGCCTCATCCTGGCGATGGTGCTCGTTTACCTGCTGATGGTGGCGAATTTCCAATCGTGGCTCGAGCCGTTCATCATCATGATGGCGATACCGGGCGCGCTGGTCGGCGTGCTGTGGATGCTCGCGGTCACCGGCACGACGATCAACGTCGAGTCCCTGATGGGCGCGATCATGGCGGTTGGTGTCGGAGTCGCCAACGGCAACCTTCTGATCACGTTCGCCAACGACCTGCGCGAGGAAGGCTTTACGCCGGCCGCTGCGGCTATCGAGGCGGCGCGCATTCGGCTGCGTCCGATCATCATGACCGCGCTCGCGATGATCCTCGGGATGCTGCCGATGGCGTTGGCGCTCGGGGCCGGTTCGGAGCAGAATGCAGAT
>JAKAVX010000019.1 GCA_021827465.1 Deltaproteobacteria bacterium
CCCGCAACTGTATGGAACCGGCGCGCCTCGCGCGTCCGCTCCGAGTCAGGAAACCGGCCGAATCGTCCGAGCCGATTGGACCTTCGCGGGTGAGGGAGGCTTCAGGAGTCAACGTTCTTCCGCGCGCGCGTCACCGTCGCGACGCCTCGCAGTCGTCTCCTGGCCCGTCGTTCGTGTTCGTCCCTCGGCGGGAGTTTCAGTGGACGACAGGCGATCCGCAACAAAGCCTCCCGAGAATCTTTCGCCGCCGCACGCCGGCCGGCGCCGGATTCTTGCGTTCGCGGCTTCGATTGCGGCCCACGCGCTCGCTATCGCGGCGATCGCGTATTTCGCAGCGCCGGTCGTCCGTCCGCATACCGACTGGATCATCCTTCGCGTCGGCAATCCCGGTATCGGCCACGATATGAATCCCGGAGCGTCGGGACACGGCGCGGCGCTTGCCCGCCTCGAAGCGCCCAAATCGAATCCCGCGGAAATCAAAACGCCCCCGCGCCACAAGATTGCGCGCGCCCATCCGCGGACGCATCTCCGCAAACGGCCGACGCACCCCGTTCTCGCGCACAAGGAAAGGCTACCCGCGAATCGCGCCTCGCTCGGCGGTATGAAGCCGAATCCGGTTGCTCGAAAAACGGTCGTCGCCAAGGTTCCTAATCCGCCCGCCGCCTCCGATAACGCGGCGCGCGATTCCGGCGCGACGAAACCGGCCTCGCAGACGGGCGGTGTCCCGGCGGGAATGGGAAACGGTATCGGCGGTTACGGCCTCGACGATCGCGGCTCCGGCGTCGGCGCGGGCATGAGTTCGGCCTACGCGCGGTACGGAGAGAATCCGGCTCCCGAATATCCCGACGAGGCGCGCCGCAGCAACGAGCAGGGCACGGTTCTGCTGCGCGTGCTGGTCGATATCGACGGCTCGGTGAAGCAGGTCGAAATCGCGCACTCCTCGGGCTTCGGGATTCTCGACGACGCGGCGCGCGAGACGGTGCTTCGTCGATGGCGCTTCGTGCCGGCGCGCGCGAGCGGAGTCGCGGTGAAAAGCTGGATCAGGGTTCCGATTCGTTTCGCGCTGACCGAGGCCGACTCGGGATTGTGAGACGTCAGATCGATGAGGGTGGGGCCGGCGCGCGGGCGTCAGCGGGGGCCTCGCGTTCCCCGCGGTCCGGCGTTTTTGGCCGCCGCGCGGACCGTGGTATAAGGCATCCTGTCCGAAAGCGGGGAGGGAACGATGAGCGAAAGGACAGGCGTGGCGATAGTCGCGACTTTGGCGGCCGGCCTTTTCATCGGGGCGCTTACGATGCCTTCGAGCGCCAGCGCAATCGAAGTCAAGAACGATCTCTACACCAAGCACGGGAAGATGGAGCGCGGGCCCGCGCCGCGTAACCCTCTTACCCCGGCGCTGCGCAAGCAACTGGCCGAAACCGTCTCCTACGAGTCGGAGAAATACCTCGACGAGGAAAGCGTCAAGAAGTCCGAGGGCAAGTTATACGTCGATATCGAGCACGCGAAGTTCTCCTACATGCCGATGATGAAAAACGGCAAAGTGGACGTGCTGGCCAAGCTCGAAGCGGCGGAGTATCGCGGGCGCAAGGACGATCCCCATAGCCTCGGCAGGGCCACCGGCAAGCGCAAGACGCTCGTCTTCAACTACCGTCTCGACGGCAACAAGTGGACCGAGGTCGAGCCTCCGAAGTGGGAGGATGCGACCACGACCGCTTCGGCGAAAAAGAAGTAGAGCTTCGCGGGCGCTTGCGGCGCACCCGGGACTTTCGGGCGCGGTCGGCTCCCGTGCGCGCGTGAGATATACTTTCGGATCGTGAAGGCCAAGCTTCAGGAAGATCTCAAAACCGCGATGAAGGCCGGCGACAAGGCGCGCACCATGGTGCTGCGAAGCCTGCTCGCCGAGATTTCCCGCTACGAAGTCGAAAAGAACGTCCGCCGCGAAGCCGACGAGGCCGCGATAACCCAGATCGTCAAGCGCGAGCGCGCGCGCCGCGAAGAGGCGCTCGAATTCGCCCGCAAAGGCAACCGCCAGGACCTGATCGAGCAAAACGAAGCCGAAATCAAGGTGCTCGAAAGCTATCTTCCCGCCGCCGTCTCCGCCGACGAGTTGCGCGCCGCGGTCGAGGCCGAAATCTCCTCGGGCGCGTCGCAGATGGGGCCGATTATGAAGGCGCTGCGCGACAAGTTCGGCGCCCGGCTCGACGGCAAGGCCGCCAGCGAGACGGTCAAGCAGGCGCTTTCGAAAAAATCCTGACCGCAGTCCGGTTCATCGATGCGAAATCGCAGCCGCCGCTTCGCGTCCGCGGACGTGATCGCTCGCGGTTGACGCCCTTTGGCGTTTGCCTCTATTCACTTATGCAGTTGGGAATTCGCCCGGCCTGACGGAACGCGGCGGGCATAGCCGGCGCGGCGTCGTGTCCGGATCGGCGGCGGATTCGCAAGGATCGTCGGGAGGAATTGATGGCCCAGAAGATTGAGCCGTTTCGAATCGCAGTTGCCGACTCGATGTTGGCCGATCTCAAGGAACGGCTGGCACATACTCGTTTTCCCGACGAAATCCCGGATAGCGGATGGGAATACGGCGCCAATCTCGCCTATCTGAAGGAACTCGTCGAATACTGGAAGACCAAATACGACTGGCGAAAGCACGAAGCGGAGCTCAACCGGTTTCATCATTTCCGCGCGAGCGTCGACGGGCTTGGAATTCACTTCATCCACGAGCGGGGCAGGGGCCCGAATCCGAAACCGCTTCTGCTGCTCCACGGATGGCCCGGATCCGTCTGCGAGTTCACCGAAATAATCCCGATGCTCACCGACCCGGCCTCGCACGGCGGCGACCCAGCCGACGCGTTCACCGTGGTCGCGCCCTCGCTGCCCGGCTACGGCTTCTCGGATCATCCCGCGGCCCGTGCGATGAATATCCAGGCGATCGCGGAAATCTTCCTCAAGCTGATGACCGGCGTGCTCGACTACCAGCGTTTCGGCGCGCAGGGCGGCGACTGGGGCTCGGCGATCGTGTCGCGCATGGGCGAGGTTTACGAGCCGAACCTGTACGGGGTTCACATCAACATGATCTCGGTCGGGCCCGCCGAAGGACGCAACGCTCCCGATCTCACGCCCGAGGAGCGGGTCTTTCTGGGCGATATCGAGCGCTTTCGCCAGGGCGAGACCGGCTATCAATGGATACAGGGAACCAAGCCGCAGACGCTCGCCTACGGGCTTAACGATTCGCCCGCGGGGCTGTGCGCGTGGATCGTCGAGAAGTTCCGCACTTGGAGCGATTGCCACGGCGACGTGGAAGAGAGCTTCACGCGCGACCAGTTGCTGACCAACGTGATGGTCTACTGGGTGACGCAGACGATAAATTCATCGACCCGTCTTTACTACGAGGTGCGCCATCATCCGTGGCGGCTCAAGCCCGGAGCGCGTATCGAGACGCCGACCGGGATTGCGATCTTCCCGGCCGAGTTGATTCGCCCGCCGCGCAGTTGGGCCGAGCGGATCTACAACGTCAAGCGATGGACCGTGATGCCGGCGGGCGGGCATTTCGCCGCGATGGAGGAGCCGAAGTTGCTCGCCGACGATATCCGCGCATTTTTCCGCGAGATGAAATAGCGCGCGGACGCGCGCGCCGTCACTTGCCGGCCGCAGGCTCTGCGCCTTCGCTTTCCATCTCGAGCAGTTCCGCGTACAGCCGTTCGGTCTCGGCGCCGAGCTGCTCGTAGCGCGCGATGAGCCGGTCGGCGTCCTTGCGCGCGAGATAGAAATTCGGGTCATTCATCTCCGCGCCGAGCGCGGTGCGTTCGGTTTCCTTCTCCGCGATCAGCGCTTCGAGTTTCTCGCGCCGCCGTTCGTTACGCTCGCGCCGGCGTTTCGCTTCGCGCGAAGCCTCGCGGTTCTCACCGTCCGCCGACGCGCCGTTTGCGTTGACAGGCGCGGCCGCGCGAGGGGTTGGCGCGGGCGCTCGCGCCGTCGGCTCCGCGGCGAGCGCTTCGTTCTCGGCCTTCTTGCGCAGGTAGTCGTCGTAATTGCCGAGGTAACGGATTGCGTGCCCGCGTCCGACCTCGATCACTTCGGTCACGAGTTCGTTCAGCACGTGGCGATCGTGGCTGACGAGCAGCACGGTGCCGGGAAAGCGTCTGAGCGCTTCGAGCAGGGTGTCCTTGGCAACGATATCCAGGTTGTTGGTCGGCTCGTCGAGCAGAAGGCAGTTGTTCCGATGGGCGAGCACTTTCGCAAGCGCAAGCCGCGCGCGCTCGCCGCCCGACAGCACGCCGACCCGCTTCATCACGTCGTCGCCCGAGAACAGCATCGCGCCCAGGATTGCTCGGAGCTCGGTTGCGCCAAGTCCTTCCGCGCTCGAGTCGAGTTCCTCGAGCACGGTCTTCCGGTAATCGAGTGCTTCGGCAAGATTCTGCGCGAAGTAACCGACGCACACGCCGTCGCCAACCTTGCGCTCGCCGCCGCTCAGCGTCTCGACGCCCGCGAGCAGCTTCATCATCGTGGACTTGCCCGCGCCGTTGGGCCCGACCAGCGCTATCCTGGCGCCGCGCTCGACAGCGAGGTCGACGCCGTCGTAAACGCACAGCTCGCCGTAACGCTTCGCCGCGCGGGTCAATTCGAACACGCGCCGCGCGCCTCTCTCGCACGTCGGAAAGGTTATCGAGGGCGGACGTTCCATCCCGGCCGGAGGCTCAAGCCGCTCGAGCTTGTCGAGCTGCTTGATGCGGCTCTGTACGAGCTTGGCCTTGCTCGCCTGGTAGCGGAAGCGGCTGATGAATGCCTCCATCCGCTCGATCTCGGCGCGCTGCTTTTCGTAGGCGAGACGTTCGGCCTCGAAGCGGACCTCGCGCGCGCCCAGATAGAACGAGTACGGTCCCGCGTATTCCGTGAGCTTGCCGCGCGAAAGCTCGATCGTGCGATTGGTCACCCGGTCGAGAAAATAGCGATCGTGCGAGACCACCATGATGCCGCCGCGATACGAGCCGAGGTAATCCTCCAGCCAGTTGCGCGCTTCGATATCCAGATGGTTGGTCGGCTCGTCCAGCATCATGAAGTCGGGCTGGTCGAGCAGCATCTTGGCGAGCGCAACCCTCATCCTGACGCCGCCGGAAAACTCGGCGACGTCGCGGCCGAGATCGGACTCGGTGAATCCGAGCCCGAACAGCACCGCTTCGGCGCGGCTCTCGGCGCCATAGAAATCCGAATGCTCGAGTTCGCTCAGAACTTCGCCGAATTCCTGGAGCGCCGCGTCGTGGGCCGGACCCGACGGCTCGCTACTGAGAATCTTCTCGAGTTCGCGCCGGCGCGCGTCGAGTTCCTGGAGACGGGTCAACGCCGAGAGCGTCTCCTCGATCAGGCTTCGTCCGCCCATCTCGGGCGCGTCCTGGTGCAGATATGCAACACGGGCGCGTTGCGGCAGCGTGACTCGCCCGGAGTCGGGCTGCGTCTCGCTCGCGATTATTTTCATCAGAGTGGACTTTCCAGCGCCGTTTAGTCCCACCAGGCCGACTCTGCCGTTGTCGGCCATCGACCACGAGACTTCGGCAAGAATCTTGCGTCCACCGAATGAGCGGGAGATGTTGTCGAGGCTCAGCACGTTTCGATCCGACGATCGTACCAGCCCCATGTGAGCTCCGAAAGCCGGGGTGCAGCGGACGCGACGAGCCTCGCGCTTCACCTTCGATTTACAAAGTGTTATAGAAAGCTACATTATGACATCCTTTGGTCCGCCCTATCCGATGCCCCGAAGCGCGGGCGAGTTTCAGAGGCTCTGCCTGAGACTTCTCCGGCGCCATTGGCAGCTTCCGCATCTCGAGCGCTTCCGCGATTTCGAACGCCGCGAGCTCGGTATCGACCTGCTCGAGGTGAGCGGACGGCCGGCGCTTCACGCGGTGCGATGCGAGCTGCGCGAGATGCGAGAGGCGCCGATCGCGGCCGAGCTCAAGGCGGCCGTGGATCGCGCGGCGGCGCTGGGGCTTCCGATCGGGACTTTCGTGATTGCGACGACCGCGTGGCGTTCCAAGGCGCTGAAGCGCGCGCTCTTCGACCTGAACCGCGCGCTTCGCGTGGCCAACATGTTCGCGGTCGAGGTGCTGTGCTGGGAGGATATAGAGGATCTGCTCGACGAGTACCCGGACGTGATGGCGAGGTTCGAGTCGACGCCCAAGCGCCAGGCATTGTCCAAGACGGATTCGCGATGCCGGTTCGAGCCGCGCGCGGTGCCGATACCCGTGCCCGAGCAGCCCGACGACGTCTCGCACGAGCTGGACGCCGCCGTGGCCCTGGTGGAACGGCGCGACTACCAGATGGCGCGGCTTCGCCTGATGCAGCTTCGCGAGCGCGGATGGCCGGCGATGAACCAGGGCCAGAAGCTTGCCCTGCTCACCAGTCTTGCGCTCGCCTGGCTCGGCGAAGGCGAGGACCGCAAGGCGGCGATGCTGTTTATCGCGGGCCGCTCGCTCGGGGCCGAGGACGAGAGCGCATGCACCAACGAAATCCTCGCTTACGAGCTGCTGGGTGAATACGAGCACGCCTGCTCGCTCGCCGAAACCGTAAGCGCGCGGTTCCCGGCAAGCGGCCGCGCGCTCGCGCTATGGCTCAACAATCTTCCCCCGGTGGAAAACGTGGGAGCGCTGCGTTTGCGGGTACCGGCGGCGCTCGCCGGCGATCCCGAGGTGAATACGGTGCTTTCGCGCCGCGCGATCGGACGCGGCGATTATCCGCGCGCCGAGGAGTTCGCCCGCAAGGCCTCGCAGGCGAGCCCGCAGAGCGCGGACGCATGGCTGTTGCTCGGGCAGGCGATCCTCCTCTGCGAGATACAGGCCGCTCCGGTAATCGCCGGCGCCGAGCGGGTGCGCGAGGCCGAGGAATGCTTCAGCCGCGCGGCCTCGACGGCGACCGAGACGGGAGCCGTCGCGATCGAGGTTCAGTCCCTGATTGGCCGCGCGCAGGCGCGAATCGCGCTGCATGACGCCGACGGCGCCGGACGCGATATCGAGGCCGCCCACGCGCTGGAGCGCGAGGACGCCAACGGACTTTGCGAATACGGCATCCTGCTGCGCTCACGCGGCGAGCTTTCCGACGCAATCGAGGTCTTTCGCCGCGCCATGCGTATCGGCGGACGCGACGACGCCGAGTACCATCTGGGCGTCACCCTTTACGAGCGCGCCGCCCCTGGCGATCTGCAGGAATCGGTCGCGTTGCTCGGCCGCGCGGTGCGCGAGACCGGCTCGGTGGCCTCGGGCGATTACCTGTTCGCGGTTTCGGCCGCGGTGGATACGTTTTCGGCACTGGAGCGATGGCATGAGGCGGAGGAACTGCTGGCCGAGGTCGATGCGGAACGGGTTTCACATGTCGCGCTTTTGGCTCTGAAGGGACGGCTCGAACTGTCGCGCGGCAACGTCAGCGACGCCTCGCGGCTGGCCGATGACGCGCTTTCCGAGGTCAGCTCGGAAGCCGACCCGCAGCATAAACGCAAGCTTGCAGCCCTGCTCCACGACCTCGGACGCTACGCCGAGGCGCTGGTGCTGTGGCAATCAATAAGCGCCTCGGGCGGCGGCACGGCGGTTGACATGCGCCGGCTGCTCGAATGCGCCAACCGGCTCGGACGCGAGGATATCGTACTGGAGGGGTGCCGCGACCTCCAGAACAGCGGCGACCTCGGCGCGGGCGCGCTTGAGTTCGAGTTTGAGCTTCTCGAGCGCAACGATCCCGAGCAGGCGCTCGAGCGGCTCACCGAGCATCTCAAGCGCCATCCCGAGGATCGCGTGATGCGCCTTCGCCGCTCGGTGCTCGCGCGCAGGCTCGGGCGCAAGGAGCTCGTCGCCGATGATACGCAATCGATGCCACCGGCGCGCGACGTTCTGCCGAGTCTCGGGCGCGTCGCGGTGCAACTGATGCGCGAGGCGGGACGTCCCAACGAGGCGCTCAGCTACGCCTACGAGCTGCTCAAGCGCAACCCGACCGACGCCGACGCCCATCGCGCCTATCTTTGCGCGCTCGGAGCGCTCGGCGCGATGCCGGTGGTGCCGGACTTCGAGACCGCACAGCCGGGATGCGCGGTCTGTTTCGTTGAGCCGGAGGATGGCGCCGATCAATGGGTAATCCTTGAAGACTCGCCCGAGGTCGATGAATCGGCGGGCGAGTACGGCCCGGCCCATCCGCTCACCCGCCAACTTAGGGGACGTCGTCCGGGCGACAAGTTCACGCTTCCCGACTCGCCGCGCCTGTCGCGCCGCTCGGCGGTGGTCAAGCGGATAATCTCGAAGTACGCCTACCGCTACCAGGATTGCCTGGACGGGTGGGAATCGCGCTTTCCGGGCCTTCCCGAAATAGAGATGGTGCAAAGCGCTCCGCGCGCCGCCCTGCCCGAGGAGCATCCGGGTGCGCCCGCGCCGGCGCCTGTGCCGAACGGCTCGCGCGAGAGCGCGATCGAGCACGCCGTCGAAGCGTACAGGTCGGGAACCCTCTCGATTCACGGAGTCGCCGAGCGCGCGGGTCTTGGCAATCTGCAGGCGGTCCTGATGCTCGCTTCGCGGCCCGACGCGCAGATCAAATGCTGCGAGGGATCCGAGGACGAGCTCAACGCGGCGCTTTCGGCGCTCGACCGCGCGGACACGGTGGTGCTGGATCTGAGCGCGATCGCGACGCTCTGCCTGCTCGGCAGGCTTGGCCTGCTCGGGAGCTGGCCGCGCCATTTCATGATCGCACAGTCGACGCTCCACGCGCTGCGCCGCCTCCAGTTCGACGACGTGCCGATTCGCTTTCCGGCGGGCTTCTCCGCCGCGATGGGCGCGGATGACGAAGACGCGGCGCGCCGGCGTCCCGAGCTCGAACTCAAGGCGCTGGCCGACACGATACAGAACGCGAGCGCCGTCACCGACGCCGGGATGCTCACCGCGCTTGCGCCCGAGCAGCGCGACAAGCTGCTCGACCTGTTCGGCCGCTCCGGAGCCGAGAGCGTCGTGCTTGCCTCGATGCCGGGCCGAGCGCTGTGGACCGACGACATGGTGCTGGCGAATTTCGCCCGCGCGGAGTTCGGCGTAAGACGCATCTGGACGCAGAGCGCCCTGATGGCGCGGGTCAGGGCGGGAAACCTCGACCCGGCGGAACTGGCCACCGCGGGCACCAAGCTCGCCGGATGGGGCTATTCGTTCACCACGCCGAGTATCGAGACGCTGATGCGGGCCGGTTCGGTCGCGATGTGGAATCCCGATGAGTTTCCCTTGAAGCAGGTGCTGGACCTGTTTGCGACCGACAGCCTCAAGCTTGGCGACGCGGTGATTCTCGCCGCCGAGTTTATCGTGCGAATGTACGCCGACATGTATCTGCGCGTTGCGCGGACCTCGGTCACGCTGCGCCTGCTCGACCGCCTCGCGATGCGAACGGGCGGCCGCGAGGCGATCGACGCGCTGCCGCAGTCGCTCCCGATACGGTTTGGGCTCGACCTGATACGCGCGCGTGAGCTTGCCGACGCGATACGGGGATGGATGGCGGAGCATCAGGAGGAGATTGCCGCGTAAGACGGCAGGTTCACGCGCTGGGGGCGGATCGCGTTAGACGCTCCGCCCCTTTTTTTTCAGCTCGCGAACGTCGCTACCGCATCTCGTGACGAGGCGGGCCGATGAAAGCTGCCCGCTGACCGTCGCGGCGTGCGGCGACCCGACTGGCGGCGTGCGCGGCGAGGCGGTCGACCGCTTTTCAGCTTTGAAGTAGTATCGCGTAGCGAACCGAGGTCAGGAGGGAGGCAAGATGGCTGCAGTCAGCGAGGGCGATCGTTTCGTGCTGGTCGATCGGCGGCTGTTCCGGGACGACAACACGCGTATTTTCGTGGGCATGGTCGACCGTTTCGAGGACGGCGTAATCGTCGCGCGCGGCTTCGGCTATCACGTAAGCCCCTACGAAGTGACGGGCACGGAGCGCCGCGGCGAAGAACGCACCCGCATCGTCTCGCTCTCCGGCGGCGATATCATCTACATGCTTCCGCGCGACCAGGACGTAGCGAAGCTTCAACTCAAGCGTTCGCCCAAGTCCATGATGCTGACCGACGGCAAGTTCGCGATGGACTTGAGCGACTTCATGCTGCGCGCATAGGTTTTCCGCGCGCGAATTCCCCTGTACCCCCGCCTTCTGCGCGGGGCGGCAAGCTCAGCCGCGATTCCCGCCAAGCCCTTCGACGAATTCGATTATCGCGTCCGCGGTCGCCTCGGGATTGTCGAGCGGCACGTGATGGAACGCGCGCGGTATCTCGCGGTACTCCGAAACGGCAATCCTGCGCTTCATCCGGCGCGCCACGCGCGGGCTGACCAGGTCGCTTTCGGCGCCGCGCAGGATGAGCGTCGGCATCGAGACGCGCCTCAGGTTCGGTCTTCCCATCGGTGCTTCGGTTTTCCGCCATGAGCGCGTTTCCGGGTCGAAGCGGAACGCCCAGTTTCCGTTGGGAAGCTGCTCGGCGCCCTTGAGCGCGAGTTCATCCATCTGCTTCTTCGTCAGATACGTGCCGGGCGGCGAAAGCCTGAACTTGCGCACGATATCGGTTGACGATTTGAGCTCCGGGCGCTTGCCGCCCTGCGCCCTGCGCCGCCATCGCCATTGCAGCCGCCGCCACAGCGGAGGCGGACCGTGCGGAGCGTCGACGATCACCAGCGCCTCGATTCCGTCCGCGAGCATCAGCGCGCACCATTGCGCGACCGCGCCGCCCATTGAATGCCCGACCAGCACGACTCGCGTTCCGAGCGTTTCGATAAGCGCTCGCACGTCCTTGACGTAGGCGGGCGGCCCGTAATGAGGCGGCGTCGCCCATTGGCTTCGCCCGTGCCCGCGAAAATCCAGCGCGATCACGCGCCCGTGCGCCACCAGAGTCGGCGCGACGTAATCCCACCAGTGCGCGTGCGCCGCGCCGCCGTGCAGCAGCACGAACGTCCTGAGCGCCGCGTCGCCGCCCCAGTCGAGATAATGAAGTCGAAGACCGTTGGCTTCGAAGAACCGGCTGGTCGGCCCCGCTTCGGCGGTAACCGCTTGTTCCTGACCCATGATGATTGCAATCCTAAACGACCTTTCGCGCCGATAATAGACGACAACGCCGTCCTTGCGCTGGAACCGCGCCCGCCCAGCATGTTAACAACCGATGCCGAACCTCTTATCCGGCGCACCGGTGCGCGCGAAGGAGTTGTCCGCGATGGCTTCGTTAAGACTTGAGAATAAGAACGCCCTGATAACCGGAGGCGCGAGCGGAATCGGCCGTGCCACCGCGCTCAGATTCGCCGAAGAAGGCGCAAACGTTGCGGTCGCCGATCGCAACCTCAAGGCTGCCGAACAGGTCGCCGCCGAAGTCGCGAAGCTCGGCCGCAAGTCGCTCGCGATCGCGGTCGACGTGAGCGACGAAGCCCAGGTTGACGCGATGGTCGCGCGGACGGTCGCGCAACTGGGCGGCGTGGATATCCTGGTCGCGGCCGCGGGTGTGTCGCACGCGCGGTACGGCGAACGCAACGACCATCCGATGCCGCTTGCGGAGAAACCGCTAGCCGACTGGCGCAAGGTGCTCGCGATCAATCTCGACGGCGTGTTTCTATGCGACCGCGCCGCCGCGCGCGAGATGATAAAGGCGGGACGCGGCGGCCGTATCATCAACATTTCATCGGGTGCGGCGAAACTTCCGCTCCCCGGTTCCGGCGAATATTCCGTCAGCAAGGCCGGGGTGTGGATGCTGACTCGGGTGCTTGCGCTCGAGCTTGCGCAGCATCGCATCACCGTCAATACGATCGGTCCCGGCTTCATCAAGACCCCGATGACCGATCCGGTCCAGCGCTCGGAGGGCTTCGCGAAACGGCTGGTAGAGCGCGTGCCGCTCGGTATCATGGGGGAGGCGATCGACGTTGCGAACAGCGCCCTTTTTCTCGCCTGCGAGGAGGGGCGCTACTATACGGGGTCGATTCTCCATCCCGACGGCGGCGTCGTGATGCAGTAAAGAAACGAACAAGTGAAACTGCGTATTCATCCTCGATTCCGGGTCGCTCCCCGATGGATTGCCGCGATCGCGTTCGTCGCGGGTCTTGGCCTGCCCGCGGCGAGCCTGGGTCCGCGCGTCGCGATCGCGCAGGAGGCGCCACCCACGCAGGCGCCGGGCGAAATTCAGATACCGACGCTGCCGGTGCTCTCGGTGCAGGCGATCCCCGGCTACGGAACCGCTCCGCTTACCGTCGGATTCACGGTGACGGTGGTCGATCCGGCCAACGCCGGTTTCGTCTATTACAAATGGGATTTCGGCGACGGTCACGTTTCGATCGTGCCGCCGCCGTTCACCATCAACACCTACACCAATCCTGGTTCCTACGTCGTGACCGTGACCGCGGTGACCGAGGACGGACGCTCCGCCACGGCGACGACCGGAGTAGTCGTTCGTCCCGCAAGCCAGGGCTAACGAAGGGCGAATCGACTGCGGCAAGACGCGTAGCGCTTCGGTTCAGTTGACTCACGCGTCGAATCGCCCAGTAATTGATGGGATGGCGGGATATACGCGCAAAGGCGTCATGTTGTGGGTAGCCGCGCTTGCCGCGATACTGGCGTTCGCGAGCGGGTGCGAGCAGGCGGCGATCCAGGCGAACGAGGAGCAGGTCAAGGCGCAGCAGCAGCAGATCGAAGAGTTGCAAAAGCAGCTCGCTGCGATGAAGGCGCAGCAGCCCTACCAGGCGCCCGGAGCCGCAGGAGCATACCCGGCCGCCGCGCCAGGAACTCCCGGAAGCTGCGACCACGACGTCATGCGCCTTGCGACCCGCCGCGGCGGCGAGGCGTTTTCGTCCGGCAATCTGACCCGCGCGCTCGGCTACTACCAGGACGCGCTGACCGCGTGTCCGGGCAACACGCAGGTCGCACTCAACGTCGCTCGCACCTATGAGGCGATTGGCAACCGCGAACAGGCGATAACCTACTATCGTCGGGTGGCCGCCTCGACGACCGGCAATCCCAAGGATGTCGAGTCGGCGAAGATTGCGCTGTCGCGTCTCCACGCCTCGCGCTAACTCCACTCTTCTACAGCACGGAATGCACGAGCCTCTGTCGTCATTCTGAACGAAGCGAAGAATCCGCCGAAGGTGATTTTCTCTGCATCCCGCTTCGCGGGGACTCTTCGCTCACGCTCAGAGTGATGGAAAAGAGGCGGGAAAATTTTTTTTCCCGCCCGGGAACCATCCGCGGCTCCGAAGTGTTTCACAACCAATAGTTTTGCGGCCCGTCAGATTGGTTGGCGCCGGTCTCGGCAAGCCTTGGCGGCCGGGCTCGGCGTCGGAGTATCCGCGAATGACGC
>JAKAVX010000020.1 GCA_021827465.1 Deltaproteobacteria bacterium
GCCGAGCCGTCGACGCCCATAGCGGGAAATCCGAACTTGCCAAAAATCAGCGCGTAGTTAAGCAAGATCGCGAGCACGTCAACGATACCGCCGATCCAGAGCGGCGTCCGCGTATCGCCCGCGCCCCGAAGCGACGACGCGCACATCAGGAACACGCCGGTGAACGGCTCGGACACCATCACGATCTGCAGATAGCGCGCACCCATGTCCGCCATCGCGCCCTTCACCTGGAACAGCGCCATCGCGGGCCGCGCAAAGACGATCACCGGAATCGCGATCAGGGTCGAGACCAGGACTCCCCATACCACCGACTGCTTGAGCGCCTCTTCGGCGTTGTCGTGATCGCCTGCGCCGACAAAGCGCGCGACCAGGGCGATGGCGCCGGTGCCGACTGCCGCGATTCCCGCACGCACCGCGCCGAGGATCTGCGTGGCCAACCCGACAGCGCCGACCGCTTCCGCGCCCAGCCGCCCGACCATCAGCATCGCGGCGAGCCCCAGGATCGAATCGAGAGCGAACGACAGTATTACCGGCCAGGCGAGCGCCCACACTTCCAGGCGCATCCGCTCGATTGGCGGCAGCACCATCGTGCCCCGTGCCTGTTCGGTAAACTCGGCGAGCGGCTCAAGAAGCTCGGACATTGGTTATGGCAGTTAGGCCAGTACGATGCCACGCAGTCAAGCGCAAGTTGTTATGGCGCGGAGCGCAAGCAGGCTTCCGGGCCGCTCGCTCGCCGACAGGGCGCTGCCCGAACGCATGCATTTCCGGTATATATCACTCGATGAGGTCTGGAGGGTGATGCGGGGCGGGACTGAGGCTCAGGGATCTTCGCAATCCATCGGCGGCCGGTTGCTTCCCTCGATTTTGTTCACGGCCACGGTAGCCGGCGCGGCTGCTGTCTACCTGCTGCGAATCGGGGAAGGCTCGCTTGCCGCCAATGAGAGCTACAGCGCGTGGGCGGCCTCGCTGCCGGGGATAGGCTCGATCCTGGCAATCCCGACGCTCGTCGATCCCGGACGCGAAATCGTCTTTTACATCGCACTGCATTATTACTCGCTGCTCTTCGGGCTCGAGCCGACCACAATCCGCGCGCTTTCCACGATATTCGCGCTCATATCGATCGGCCTGGTGTTCGCGCTCGCGCGCGACCTGTTCGACGAGGAATACGCCCTTGGCGCCGCGGCGTTGTGGGCCTTCAACCCGATCGCGTACATCATGGCGGAACGGGCGCGCACCTATACGCTGTTCGCCGCGCTCGCGCTCGCGCAGTTCCTGATGCTGTGGCGGGTGCGAAGGAAAGCCACGGGCGCGGGAGTTGCCGGATGCGGCCTGTTGGGCGGCCTGATGCTGTACACGCATCTGGCCGGGCTGGTGATTATCGCCACCGAGCTTGGGATGCTCGCGCGCGACTTCCTGCGCGGACGGCGCGCCTTGGGGCCCTGGATCGCGATTGGAATCGCGCTCGCGTTGTTCGCCCCGTTCGTCCCGGTGTTTCTGTCACTCAGCCACACGCTGGTCTATGGCCACTGGCTCGATTGGATCGGCACTCCGATCTGCTGGAGCGCCGCGCTTGCGATCCTTCCCTTCGCGGCCTTTCACATCGGCTCGATCGTGTTACGGCCGCTGACCAGTCCACGTTACCTGACGCCGTGCTTCGCGATGTTGGCGGTTACGATTCCGGCCGCGCTCGGACAGATAAACCTCAGGCTTCGCAACCTGGCCGTCGCCGGGTTGGTGACGGCGCTCGTGATGCTGGTGCCATTCGAAGCGTCGAAAGGCCAGGGCTGGCCGAAAGTCGCCGCGGCGGTGGCAAGCGCGCACCAGGATTCACAGCCGATATTCTTCGAGGCGGGCTTCATCTCGCCCGAGTCGATTCCCAACGGCGGCTTTCCGCAGGGCTACTATACGGTTCCGTTCAACTATTATTTCCACGGCCCTAATCCGCGAATCATCGTCCCGGCCTACGACGCGGCGGCTACGCGCGCGAAAATCACACGCGAAGTTGCGGCAGCCGGCGGCGGATGGCTGGTGTCGTGGAAAACCCCGCAATTTGCCCGCGAGGAGCTGCCGGATTCCGGCGGCTTCCAATCGAAAATCCTGACGAGCGGTTCGATGCTTACGCTCTACCGCATAACCCCCAAATCTTCGGCACACTGAACGGGCTCACGCGCCGCGCGCCGGCCGCTTCCCGCGGCTACGAGGCCTGGCTCGGAGCCGCGCCGGCAACAGTCTCCAATTGCGCGGCGGTGCCGACCCGAATCGGCAGGATCACCAGGCTAAGGCCTTGAAGCTGCAGCCAGCTCTGGAGTTCGAACGCGGTATGGTTGTGCAGGAAGCGCGCGATAAACCCTCCGGCGTCCGCGCCGAAGACCAGCTTGCCCGCGAAGAACACGGCATGCCGGTAGGTCTTCGCAACATCGAGGCAGAGCTTCTGCAACTCCTCGACCACGTCGGGTCCGAGTCCGGTCCTTAACTCGGAATGAAAACCGAGCTGGGAGGCGAACTCGCAGTAGGAAAGCATGTCGTCCTGCATCTGCTTGTCGAGCGCTTCCAATTCTTCATGGCTCTTGAGGAGGGCGGAATCGACTTCGCCCACCCCCACGAACACCACGTTGCGAAATTCGTTGGGAAACAATTGCCGCACCATCAGCAGCGTCGCCAGCCCGAGCCCGTTGAAGCCGTTGACCAGCAGCACCGCGGTCGGCGCTTCGGGATCGCGCGGCGCGGGCTCCATCGCCTTGGCCGCGTAAAGCTTGGGCAGAATGTCGGCCTCGAGCTGCTGCACCGCCTGCCCGACCTCAATGTAATGCTCGCGCACGAAGTAGCAGACCGCGACAAGGCCGCTTGTGATCAGCACCGTGACCCAGCCGCCCTCGTCGAACTTGATGAGCAGCGTGATTATGAGGATGCTCGCCGTGAACAGGCATCCGACGCCGTTGATACAAAGCTTGTGCAGCCACCGGCGGTCGTTCGCGCGCTCATGCCACCAATGGACGCTCATCCCGAGCTGCGAAAGCGTGAAGGTGATGAAGACGTTGATCGCGTACAGGATGACCAGCAGCCGCACCTCCGCTTCGGTGCCGATCAGAATCACCGCCGCCGCAATACCCATCGCGAGTACCCCGTCGGCGGTCACCAGCCGCGTACTCAGATACGAAAAGCGCCGCGGCAGCCATCGGTCGTGCGCCATCGTGGCAAGCACGCGCGGGCCGTCGATAAACCCGGTCTGCGCGGCCACGAAAAGCAGTGCGCCCTCGGTAAGCAGCGTGAAAGTGACGATCGGCAGGCCCACGTTCACGCCGTCGAGCGTCCAATGGGCCGCCACCCGCTCGAACAGCACCGCGTTGAGAGTCTTGCCCACAACGGGTTCGACATTCTCGAGCATGTAGCCGAACAGGATTCCGCCCGCGATAAACGCGAGCGAAATCGCCATGTAAACCATCGTGCGCTTGCCGGTCTCGACTCGCGGCTCGCGCAGGATCGGAAGTCCGTTGCTCACCGCCTCGATACCGGTGTAGGTGCCGCCGCCCATGCTGTATGCCGAAAAGAACACCACCGCGAGCCCGAACAATCCGAGGGTCTGCGAGCCCAGATGCACCTGTCTCGCCGCGTCATGAAGCACCGACGGAATCTCGAAGCTGCGGCTTACCAGCACGTAGCCCACCAGCCACACGTGCATCACCACGAAGGCGAGAAAGATCGGCAACAGCGAAAGCACCGATTCCTTGACCCCTCGCAGGTTCATCGCGACCATCAGGGCGACGACGACGAGCGAGACCTCCAGCTTGTAGTGCAAAAGATGCGGCGGCAAAAAACTGAAGATTGCGTCCGCGCCGCTCGCGATCGAAATCGCGATCGTCAGAACGTAGTCGACCACCAGCGCGCCGCCCGAAACCAGTCACGCGTAGGGGCCGAGCAGTTGGCTCGCGACGAGGTATCCTCCGCCGCCGCTCGGAAACAATTCTATCGTTTGCGAATAGGATGCGGCGATCACGAACACGGTCAGCGCCGTCATAATCGCCAGGAAGACGGCGAGATACTGATGATGCCCGAGCGCGAGGAATGCTTCTTCAGGCCCGTAACACGACGAGCTGAGACCGTCGGAGCCGAGTCCGACCCAGGCCAGGAACGCGACCAGCGAAAGCTTGTGAAAAATGCCGGGGTCTCTTACGTCCTTGGGCGGACCGAACAATAAGTTCCCTAAACCGCGCTTCTCGCCCCGTTTTTCCCCGGTGGCGGGACTCTCAGGTTCCATCGGTTGGTTGCGAAATCCTCCTTGGAAATTGCAACGTAAAAGATAACTTCGAAGACAGCAAACGCCGTCATCGAAGTAGCACTTTAGTACTGGATAGAGTAGCTAATTCGGCCGAACCCGACTTGATAACGTGCTGCGTCCAGTAGATTCTGCATCAGAGCGATCACCGTCATCGGACCGGTGCCGCCGGGATTCGGCGTAATCCATCCGGCCACGCGCGAGACCGCGTCGAAATCGACGTCGCCGGCGAACCGACCCGGCCCGACCCGGCGAAATCCCACATCAACGACGCAGGCGCCCGGCTTGATCATCTCAGCGGTGATCAAAAAAGGACGTCCCACGTCCGCGCCCACGCACGACACCAGAACGTCGGCCTCGCGGCATATCGAGGCAAGATCCTGCGTGTGGCGATGGCACCAGGTAACAGTCGCGTTGCACATCCTCCCGCCCAGGATCAGCGCGGTCGGCTTTCCGGCGATATCGCTTCGCCCGATCACCACGGCGCGCTTCCCGCTCACCGGAACCTTATAATAGTCCAGAAGCGTAAGCACGCCCCGCGGAGTGCAGGGAATGAACCGGCCCCACTGACCTCGGTAGAATCCAATCACAGCGCCGGCTCCGACCGCGTCAACGTCCTTTTCCGGCGCGATCGCGTCGAACAAAGCGAACTGGTTGACATTTGCGGGCACCGGAAGCTGCAGAAGAATACCGGTGGTCGCGCGGTCGTTGTTCAAGCGCTCAATCGTGGCGAGCAGCGATTCGGTGCTGGCCTGCTCCGCCTTCACCTCGATAACCTCGCTCCCGCATCCCAGCTCCCGCGCCAGGCGGTGCTTGTTGCGCACATACTGGCGCGACGCCGGGTCGCTGCCCACCAGTATCGCGGCGAGCGTGGGCACATATCCGTACCGATCCTTCAGTTCCGCGGCGTTGCGGCGAACCTCCGGCATCAGAAGCTCGCTCACCGCACGGCCGTCCATGACTATCGCAGGCATCGTTTTCGTCCCGGAAATATAGCATGCACAGCGAAGCGACCAACCAATCCACAGGCGGGGGGCTGAAAACCGAGGGCGCTGTGGGAAAAGATCGGCCCGAGGCCGCGGGTTTTTTCTCGTCTCATCGCGCCGCGACCGGTAGAATCCGCGGACTAATGGGTTCACCGATACACACTGCGCTTTACGCCGCCCATCTCCGGCTGGGCGCCAGGATGACCGCGTTCGCCGGTTTCGCGATGCCGGTCAGCTACAGCGGCATCATCGAGGAGCATCGCGCGGTCCGCACCGCCGCGGGCCTGTTCGATCTTTCCCACATGGGCGAGTTCGAGGTCGCCGGTCCGCACGCGCTCGATCTGCTCGAACGGGCGCTTACCAATTCCGCCGCGCGCCTTGAGCAGGGCCGCGCGCAGTACACGCTCATGTGCGCCGAGGACGGCGGCGTAATCGATGACCTGATCGTTTACCGTATCGGCGCCGAGCGCTACCTGCTGTGCGTCAACGCCTCGAACCTCGATACGGATCGCGAATGGCTGACGGCGCTGAATTCCGGTCGCGCCCATCGCGCGGAATTTCGCGATCTCAGCGATGAAACGGCGCTGGTCGCCGTGCAGGGACCGAATGCGGTGCGGATGCTCGCCCCGCTCGCCTCGTTTTCGATTGAGAAGGTTCCCTACTTCGGCGCCGCCGAGGGCAAAATCGCGGACATCGCGTGCCTGGCCGCCCGCACCGGCTATACCGGAGAGGACGGCTTCGAGTTCTTCGTCGAGGCGGCACGGGCCGAGCGGATGTTCACCGCGCTGCTGGAAAAAGGCGCGCCATTCGGCGTCAAGCCGTGCGGATTGGGCGCGCGCGATACGCTGCGGCTCGAAGCAGCGCTTCCGCTTTACGGCCACGAGCTCGATAGCGCCACTTCCCCGCTCGACGCGGGGCTCGGGGTGTTCGTCAAGCTTGGGCGGGGCTTCGTTGGAGAATCCGCGCTCCTCGCACAGCAAAAGAGCGGACCGGCCAAAACGCTCATCGGTCTCGTCACCGACGACGGCAGAACTATCGCGCGGCAGAATTACCGGATTTTGAGCAAAGGGCGCGAGATCGGTGTGGTCACGAGCGGAACTTTCGCGCCCACGCTCGAACGGCCGATCGCGATGGCTTACGTCGGCGCGAACGAACCGCGCACGCCGGGCGCAAAAATCGAGGTTGAAGTCAGGGGCAAGGCGATACCGGCCACGGTCACCGCGCTCCCGTTCTACAGGCGGCCCCGGAGAACCGCCTGACGCGTACATATATACTTGTATAGTTGAAGAATCGCCGGATTAGACGGCGGAGACGGTTTATATAGATGAGGTTCATGCCACAGACGGACGCCGATATCGCCGCGATGCTGCGGACGATCGGCGTCGAACGGATCGACGATCTTATCGCGCACGTGCCGGAAAACCTTCGCGCACGCGCCGCGATAGAGCTTCCCCCGGGACTGGCCGAGTCCGAGGTCGCCCGCGAAATCGCGACGCTGGCCGCGCAAAACGCCGGCGCCAACGGCTTCACGAGCTTTCTCGGCGGCGGCTACTATCGCCATTACGTGCCCGCCGCGGTTCGCGCCGTCATCTCGCGCGCCGAGTTCGCGACCAGCTACACGCCCTACCAGGCCGAGGCAAGCCAGGGCACAACGCAGGCTATCTTCGAATTCCAGACGCTCATCACCCAGTTGACCGGGCTCGAAGTCGCCAACGCCAGCATGTACGACGGCGCTTCGGCCGCCGCCGAGGCGGTGCTGATGGCGCGGCGGATTTCGCCCAAACGTTCACGAGTCGCGGTCTCTCTCGCCCTATGGCCTGACTACCGCGCCACCATCCGAACCTACCTGAGCGCGATCGAAGGCATCGAGATCATCGAACTTCCCTTCGATCCGAAAACCGGCGCGACCGATCTCTCGTCGCTCGAGCGCGCCGCCGATGAGCGCCTGCTCGCGGTCGTACTCGGCTATCCGAACGGCTTCGGCGTAATCGAGCCGCTCAGACGCGCGGCGGAGATCGCGCGCGGCGCGGGCGCGCTTACGATTTCCGCAACCGCCGAGGGAATCGCGCTGGGCCTGCTGAGAGCGCCGGGCGAGCTCGGCGTCGATATCGCAGTCGGCGAAGGACAGAGCTTCGGGCTTTCCGTCGAGTTCGGGGGTCCCGGCGTGGGATTCATGGCGGTGCGCGCCGCTCATGTGCGCCAGATGCCGGGGCGGCTGGTCGGCGAGACGCGCGACCGCGACGGCAATCGCGCCTTCTGCCTTACGCTCGCCACTCGCGAGCAGCATATCCGGCGCGAGCGCGCGACCTCGAACATCTGCACCAACCATTCGCTGTGCGCGCTCGCCGCGACTGTGTTTCTTTCGCTGATGGGACGCCGGGGGCTTCGCGAACTCGCGGAGCGCAACGTCGAGCTGGCGCATCAGGCGCGCGCGAGGCTCGAAGCGGCGGGAATCCACGCCCGCTTCAGCGCGCCGTTCTTCAACGAATTCGTGGTCACGATAGCCGACGCCCCGAGCGTGGCTCGCCGCGCCGAGGAAAAGATGGTGCTCGCGGGAATTCCGCTCGCGCCCGACTATCCCGAACTCTCCGACGCGCTTCTTGTCTCCGTAACTGAAATGAACAGACCGAATGACTTCGAGCGCCTGTGCGAGGCCCTCGGGAAGGCTGCGTGATGGCGGGCGCGAGAAACATCAAGATGCCTCTTTCGGAAGAAAAACAGACTCAACCGGCCACGCCCGCCACCCGAGCGCGCGTACCACTCATCTTCGAGTTGTCCTCCGAGGGGCGACGCGGCGTGGACCTGCCCGCGCGGGAAGCGGGCGCGAAATCGGGCGCGGAAATCCTCGGCGCCGAGCTTTGCCGCACCGATCTGGAAGGCTTTCCGGAACTGAGCGAGCCGCAGGTGATGCGTCATTTCCTGCGCCTTTCGCAGTTGAACTTCGGCCAGGCGCTGCACTTCTATCCGCTCGGCTCCTGCACGATGAAGTACAATCCGCTCATCAACGACGAGACGGCCGGGCTGGAAGGATTCGCCGCGCTTCATCCCGCGACGCCGCCCCGGCTTTCGCAGGGTGCGCTCGAACTGATGGCCCGGATGGAGACCGCGCTCGGCGAGATAACCGGGATGGACGCGGTTTCGCTTCATCCGGCGGCGGGCGCGCAGGGCGAGCTCACGGGACTGCTGATGGCGCGCGCGTATTTTCGAAAACGCGGCGAACCGCGCCACAAGGTGATCATTCCCGACACCGCGCACGGCACCAATCCGGCAAGCTGCACGCTGGCGGGCTTCGAGGTCAAGGTCGCGCCTTCGAACAAGCGCGGATTTCTCGAAGCGGCGGAAATACGCCGGATGCTCGACGGCGACGTCGCCGCGTTGATGGTGACGAATCCGAACACGCTCGGAAATTTCGAACCGGAGATCCAGGAAATCGCAGACGCGTTGCACGAGCGCGGAGCGCTCCTCTATCTCGACGGCGCAAACATGAACGCGCTCATGGGTGTCGCCAAGCCGGGACACATGGGCGCGGATATCGTGCAACTGAATCTGCACAAGACTTTCTCGACGCCTCATGGCGGCGGAGGACCCGGAGCGGGACCGGTCGCGGTCAAGCGTCATCTGGAGCCGTTCCTGCCGAAACCGCGCCTTAAGAAAACCGCGGCGGGATGGGAATTCGATTCCGACCGTCCCGATTCGATCGGCCGACTGCGCTCGTTCCACAACAACTTCGGGATGATCGTCCGCGCCTATACCTACATCCTGGCGCTTGGCGGCGAAGGACTCGCCGACGTGAGCAGGTACGCAATTCTGAACGCGAATTACGTTCGCAAGCGGCTCGAAGCGCGCTATCCGTCGGCGTCGGCGGAGCCCTCGATGCATGAGTGCGTGCTCACGCACGACCTCGAAGACCGCGTGGACGTGAGCACGCTCGAGATCGCAAAGCGGATGCTCGACTTCGGGATCCATCCACCGACGATCTACTTCCCGCTGGTCGTCCACGGCGCGTTGATGATCGAGCCGACGGAAACGGAGAGCATAGAGGTGCTCGACAATTTCGTCGCCGTGATGGAAGCGATCTACGAAGAGGCGCTTCGCGATCCGGCGACGGTCAAGAATGCGCCCAATACGCTCGCGCTGAAGCGCGTGGACGAGGCGCAGGCCGCCCGCCATCCAATCCTGCGCTGGACCCCGCCGGGCGCTGTGTCTGACAAATGACCCCTCTTCTCCATTCGTCACCCTGAGCGAGGCGAGTCTCGGCTTCTTTTTCTGTCATCTTGAGCGAAGCGCGTCTCGGCTTCTTTTTTTGTCATCCTGAGCAAAGCGAGTCTGCGAGCGGAGTCGAAGGATCTCGCGCGGCATCCTTTGCCGCGCGCCTTCGGCGCAACTCGTTGACGACGCGGCCGCCCAGATGGCGGCCGCGAGATCCTTCGCTTCGGCAGCCTGCGCTCAGGATGACGAAGTACGGGCCTGGCGTTGCGAAGCCTTGCACTCCTCGCCTTGATCCAATTTTTACAATGGACGCCTGCGCAGCCGAAGTCGCTGAGCGGTCAGCCCAGGCCGGCGAGGCGGAGAGCTTTTTGGTATTCCTCGGGAGTGTTGACGTTGAGAAAGCTCCTGAGCTCCGGATCGAAGCGCCGGAGTTCGGCTTCATCGACAATACGCGCGTTCACCAGCCGAACGATTTCGCGCACTCGCGTCACGCCCTTTTTGCCCAGCTCCGAAAACGCGGCGGCGCATCGGCGATGATACGCGGCGCATAGCGGCTGCATCTTCCCGCCAACCTTCGGAATCGCCGCGTCATAGCCGTCGAGCATCGCGCACAGCCCGCTCGCAAGACCCGCGTCGAGCATCGGCAGATCGCACGAGCACGCGAACACGATGTCATGGGCGGCGGCCGTAAGCCCGCGCCTCAGCGCGTCGAGCGGACCCGGATAGGCGGTTTCGTCGTGGATAACGAGCGCCTTTTCGTGGATCGAGGGCGGCAGCGATTCGGCCTCGACTGGCGCGGTGACTATCACGATCTGGTCGAAACTTCGCGCAAGCTCGCCGACGATACGTTCCAGGATGGTCTCCGCGCCGAAGGCGAGCGCCGCCTTCGAGCGCCCCATCCGGGCGCTTCGCCCGCCCGTGAGCACGACCGCGGAGCACTTCGCGTCCATCAGGCGATTACATTACCAGAGTTTGCAACCGGCGCGGGAAATCGAAAGCACCGGCGCGCAACCGGCGGATTACATGAAATATGGTTTGGAGAGTTCGTCGAAGCGGCCGTACATCAGCCACACTTTGACGTTGTAGGCGTGCGGATGCTCGATCGGTTTGTTTCCGACCGTCTTCATCCCGAACTGCTTGTACATCTCGTAAAGCGGCTCGACCGGATTGGTGATCAGGAGTTTCGGACGGCGGGAGAACAGGAAGATGCGCGCGGTGTCGGAGAGCAGCTTGACCAGCCCGCGGCCCTGGTAGGTCACGTCGATGACCATCCCGCCGAATTCCCACACGTCGCTCGCCATCATGTCCTTGAACAGTGGCGCAGGATACAGATGACCAAGAGTCAGCGGCGCATCGGCAAGGCATCGCGCCCAAAACGCCCCGATAAGCGGCGGGCGCCGTTTCTCCTGTCCCGGCTTGATCTGGTAGAGGCCGAAGTGCAGCGCAAGCGGCCATAACAACATGTGAACGCGCTTCTCCTGCACGTTCAGATTGCTCCAGGTGCGCCGATGGAGGGCCGCAAGCTCGCGAAGACCGAGCGGCGTTCCGATGGGCCTCACTTCGAGCCGACCGTGTGCGCGTTTGGCGGTCTCGGGCGACTCGGCGGCCGGGGCGTCTTCCGCGCTCGCCTCGGACTCCGGGAGAGAAACTCCAAGAGCCTCGGATGCGCCGGTGAAGATTACCGGTCCGCGCCGCTGACGCGGTTTGGCGCGCGGACGCGGCACCAGCATCCCGAGCAAGTCGATATCGTTTTTCTCGTCGTCCGCCATCGGTATTCAGCCGCCCGTCCGCGTTAATCAGCGTCCACGAGAAGCTCGCGTCACCGCCCCATTAACGCGGTCCACACAATCCTGACGAACAAACCCGCAGCCAGCCAGACGACCCGCGTGCGAACGTGCAAGCCCGCTGCGGCTTTCCGTGACGGCCCCCGTAAACACCGTTATAGCCCTATTCGCACTGAAACGAAAGCGCGAGCTATTGCACGCACCAATGGTTCTACACAAATCCTACCTGCATAGAGGAAATAAAGGAGCGCCCCACTACGGAGCGCTCCTTGTTAGAGATTTAGCTTTTTTCAACTAAAGCTTGGCATAGACCGATTTTATCTGCGTATACAGGTCTATCGCATACTTGCCGAGCTCGCGCCCGAACCCCGACTGCTTGTAGCCGCCGAACGGCGTGATCGGGTCGAGCATCCCGTAATTGTTGATCCAGACCGTTCCCGCTTTGAGGCTGCGCGCAACCTTGATCGCGCGGCTGATGTCCTTGGTCCATACCGCCGCGGCGAGTCCGTAGGTCGTGTCGTTGCCCTGCAGGACCGCGTCGTTCTCGTCCTTGAAGGGGATAGCCGCCGCAACCGGGCCGAAGATCTCCTCGCGAGAGATCGTCATATTGTTTTTCACGTCGGTGAACACTGTAGGTTTGACGTAGTAGCCGCGCTCCTGCGGGCCGCGCTCGCCGCCGACCTTCACCTTCGCGCCTTCGTTCTTGCCGACATTCAGGTAGCCGAGCACGCGCTCGTGCTGTTCCTTCGACACAAGGGGCCCCATCCTGACGTTCGGGTCGAACGGGTCGCCGAGGGTGAGTGACTGCGCCATCTGCGAGAGCGCATCGGTGAACTGATCGTACATGCCCTCCTGGACGAAGATGCGCGAGCCGGCGCAGCAGACCTGTCCCTGGTTCAGGAAGATGCCCATCATCGAGCCGAACACGGCAGTGTTGACGTCGGCGTCGGGGAAGATGATGTTGGGCGATTTGCCGCCGAGCTCGAGCGAGATGTGCTTGAGAGTCCCCGCGGATTCGCGCTGGATCTCCTTGCCGACTTCGGTCGACCCGGTGAACGCGACCTTATCCACCTCGGGATGCAGTACGAGTGCGCGGCCGGCGGTGGGCCCGAATCCCGTGACGACATTGACGACGCCCTCAGGCACTCCGGCTTCGAGCAGGATCTCGCCGAGCCTGAGCGCGGTGAGCGGAGTCTGTTCCGCCGGCTTGAGGACCACCGTGTTGCCGCAGGCGAGCGCCGGCGCGATCTTCCACGACGCCATCAGGAGCGGGAAGTTCCACGGGATAATCTGCCCGCATACGCCCACGGGCTCGCGCAGCGTGAAGTTGAAGACGTCGGGAGTCGAAGGATTGGTTTCGCCGTAAATCTTGGTGGACCATCCGGCGTAATAGCGGAAAACCTCGGCGGTGATAGGAACGTCGATATTTTTGGACTCGAAGATGGTCTTGCCGTTGTCGAGCGTTTCCAGTTCGGCAAGCTGATCGGCGTTCTTTTCGATAAGGTCCGCGATTTTGAGCAGCAGCCGGGTACGCTCGTGCGGGTTCATCCGCGGCCACTTGCCCTCTTCGAAGGCCTTGCGCGCGGACTTGACCGCCTCGTCGATGTCCTCCGCTTCGCCCTCGGCAACGAGCGCAAGCACTTCCTCGTTGGAGGGGTTTATCGTCTCAAAGCTTTTGCCCGACTTAGCCGCAACCCATTTGCCGCCGATCAGCAGTTTCTTGGGCCCGCTCTTGAGGAACTCGAGGGTCGCGCTTGATTTCGCTCCCCGTGCCGCCGTTTCCACTGAAGGTGTCGCTGCCATCGCAAAATCTCCCTGGAAAAGTTGATATTCGCCCTGCCGGGCCGTTTCGCGGCTGGAATCAGCACGGCCCCTTTGACAAGGCTCGAATGTACC